>NZ_JAACGC010000041.1:0-39204 GCF_029237385.1 Aeromonas sp. 1HA1 | reverse complement strand
ACAACCAACTGGCGATGTTGTTTACGCTGGCGAATCTGTTTCGAGTGGACCAGATGATACGGGGATGGGATAGCTGCGTCCAAAATGCGAGGTAAGCCCCGAAAAAGGGGAATGATGGAGCAAAAAGTCAGATTTTGGAGTAAATACGTCCGAATTCTGGAGTAATGAAAATGTTAAACGTGAGCAGGCTGCTTATGATGAAGGTGCGATCCACTTGTTCGCACCTTCCCTTGCCCCTGGCGCGGCGGTTTGAGGGCGGGCAGATAGAAGTGTGTCGCTGCTATGGCGATACGGTGAGTCGGTGGGTGAATACCCTTTCCATACAAGCGTGATTGTGCGGGTCGCTCGTCTTGCTTGTTGTAGATACAAAGGGGGACGCGGCAGTCTCGGGCCGGCCGAGGTCCGTGCAAATAAGGAAAGCCCCGACGATGCGGGGCTTTGGTTTTTTCTCAATCTGGTCAAGGCATGGATATAGAACGAAACAAGACTCTTGTTGTTGCATGCGTTGAGCCATCTCTCCCGGCGCGCAGAACTGCAGCGCCTTGAGAGGGAAAGCGGGTTATTTGCGCTGTTCCAGGTACATGACGGCCGCTTCCACGCGGCTCTGGGCCTCGAGTTTCTTCAGCAGGCTTTTCACGTGAACCTTGACCGTGCCCTCGGAGATATGCAGTACGGAGGCGACCTGTTTGTTGGAGAGGCCCTTCGCAATCTCGCGCAGAATTTGCATCTCGCGACGGGTCAAGCTCTCCAGCTTCTGTTGCAGATGGTCCAGCTCGTAGATGTTCTCGAGGTAGGGGCGCAGCGGCTCGCTCAGGATCTGCTTGCCGGTCATCACGTCCGCCAGCTGGGCGAGTAGCATATCTGGCTCGGTATCCTTGAGCAGATAGCCATCGGCGCCGGCCTTGAGCAGGGCGACCACGTCCTGGCGGGCATCCGAGACGGTCAGGATCACCACCCGTGAGGTAACCTCTTCGGTGCGCAGCGCCTGGAGAGTATCCAGACCGGAGAGGCCTTTCATGTTGAGGTCGAGCAGGATCAGGTCCGGTTCTGACTCCTTGGCCATGGCGACGGCGTCGGTGCCGTTGGACGCCTCACCGACCACCTCTATGTTCTCTTCCAGGGCCAGCAGTTGCACAATCCCTTTGCGCATGAGGGGATGGTCATCCACGACCAGAACACTATATTTCATCTCGTCCATCAGGCATCTCTTGTTAGGCTGGTGGGAAAGGTCAGATGTACGCAGGTGCCTCTGGGCGGCTGCTCGCTGATGGTCAGCAGACCATGCAACTTGCTGGCGCGCTCATTCATGATGCTAAGGCCATAGTGGTTGACCGCTGAGCTTGCGATCCCTATTCCCACACCGTCATCTGAAATCTGAACCTGAATGTTACCATTGGCGAGCGTCTCACAGCTAACAGCAATCACTTGTGCGTTGGCATGTTTGATGGCGTTGAGCACTGCCTCACGGATCAGCTGCAGAATATGGATATGTTGGCCCGCCTCCAGATCCGTATCGGTCAGGCCGTAATGGAGCCCTATTTCGGCCTGGGTCTGTGGCTTGAGCTGTTCCAGCATGACCCTGATGGCTTCCCCCAGATTGGCGTCACCGATACTGAGACGGAAGGTGCCGAGCAGTTCACGCAGCTGGGTGTAAGCGCTGCTGAGCCCCTCGTCGATCTGCTGCATGGCGGCTTCTGTCTTGCCGGATTCCCCCTTGGCGAAGGCACGTTTGAGCAGGGTGGACTGAATCTTGAGATAGGAGAGCGCCTGGGCCAGCGAGTCATGCAGCTCGCGGGCGATGACGGCCCGCTCTTCCATCAGCAGCAGTCGCTGATGTTGCAACAGCGTCTGATCCTTGTGCAGCACCTGGGCCAGCAGCATGGAGAAGTTCTTCATCAGCCGCTCGTCTATGGGGTGGCTGCTGATCACGTCAAGCCGGCCGTACTCCTGCTCATCCATCTGCAGATGAAAGCTCACCATAGAGTCGAGATCGCCCGGCCAACCCTTGCGCCCCGTGATGTAGTCCGGCATGGCATTGTGTTCGAAGCGGGTCAGCCGTATATGGTCTATGTGCTGATGGGCCGCGGCCCGCTCCAGTAGCTTGAGCAGGGTGCGCCGACTCAGTGGCGCCGCATGCAGCTTCTGGGCTGTGCTGTAGAGGAAGGAGAGGGTGTCGTTGGCCTGCTGTAGCTTGGCGGTCTTCTCTTCCACCTTGCTCTCCAGCTCCCGATAGAGTTTGCCCAGCTCATCGGCCATGGTGACGAAGGCGCCGGACAACTCCCCCAGCTCGTTCTCGCAATGGGGGGGCAGGGTGAGATCGAACTCCTGGCGCTGGATCTGGCGGGCGCAATAGACCAGCTGGTTGAGCGGTGCCACCACCTGCTGGCGGGTAAACCGCACGGTAAACCAGGCGATGGTGATGATGGATAGCAGCCCCAGCCCTTCCGCCAGCGCCAGCATGCGCACCTTGAACTCCACGTGGTACTGCATCTGGTTGACGAAGTCGTCGATGGCCGCCACAAACTGCTCCGTGTTGTCGGTGTAGCGTCTGGGGGTGGCATTCTCGATGTGCTCGCGCATCACCTGCCATTGCAGCAGCACCTCGCCATAGGTACGGCGCAGGGAGGCGGGGGTGATCCAGCGCTGGGTCTCTTGCAACTCGGCGGCATGCAGCGTCTGTTCAAATTGATCGAGCCGTCCCAGCACAGGTTGGCCCTGCTCTATCTCGTAGGCCATACGGTAGGCCTGCATCCGCAGCGAACCCGACAGGTTGATCGCCTTGGCATCGGGCACCGAGTAGAACAGGGTCACCATGGCCACCAAGGCGATCAGGCTCGCCATGAACAGGATGAGTACCATGGAGCGTCCGATGGCGCTGCTGACCGAATGCACTTTGAACCACTTTTCCATCCCGATCGTCTTCCTTCGCATCAGACAATGACCCCACAAAGTAGCATGGGAGTGTACTCCAACTTGTGCTAGCATCGAAAAACTAGATGAACTCCGAGCTGTTTTGCCTAAGTCCTTGCGATAGGGGAAAACCGCCGTCAGCCGATGTTCGAGCTGAAAGGGTCAGGAAAGAAATGCCCTGGCCTCCCGTATTTGGAAAGGTGTTTATGTTGCCACTGCAAGATGGTTTTTCCCGTCGTTTTTACTATTTGCGCCTGTCGGTCACCGATGTGTGCAATTTTCGTTGTACCTACTGTTTGCCCGATGGCTATCGTCCCCCTGAAGGGAGCAAAGAGGGGCGCAATGCGTTTCTCTCTTTGGACGAGATCCGCCGCATTGTCTCAGGCTTCGCCGCCATGGGCACCCGCAAGGTGCGCCTGACCGGGGGTGAGCCTTCCCTGCGCCGGGATTTTACCGCCATCATAGAGACGGTGGCCAATACCCCAGGCATAGAGAAGGTGGCCATGACCACCAATGGCTACCGTTTGAAAGAGCGTGCCCAGGCGTGGTTCGATGCGGGTCTCACCGCCCTCAATGTCAGTGTCGACAGTCTCGACCCGCGCCAGTTTCACCAGATCACCGGTGAGAACAAGCTGGTAGAGGTGATGGAGGGGATCGCAGCGGCGCTGGCGGCCGGTTTCAAATCGGTGAAGATCAATGCGGTGCTGCTCAAGGGGCTCAACGACCACCAGCTGGATGCCTTTCTCGGCTGGATCAAACACAAGCCGATTGAGCTGCGCTTTATCGAGCTGATGCAGACCGGCGAGATGGATACCCTGTTTCGCGACCACCATGTGAGCGGCGAGCAGATCAAGCGGCGCCTGCTGGAGAGCGGCTGGGCGCAGCAGTTGCGGGGCAAGGATGATGGCCCGGCGCAGGTCTTCATGCACCCCGGCTCGCAGGGTAGGGTTGGTCTCATCATGCCCTACAGCAAGGATTTCTGTGCCGGTTGCAACCGACTGCGGGTCTCCTCCGCAGGCAAGCTGCATCTCTGCCTGTTCGGTGACAACGGGGTGGCGCTGCGAGACTTGCTGGCGGCAGACAACCAGCAGGATGCGCTGCAACAACGCATTCGTGCCGCGCTGGCGGGCAAGAGTGCCACCCACCGCCTCCATGAGGGGAATGCTGGCATGACCCCTCATCTCGCTTCCATCGGCGGCTAACCACAAAAAATCGCCAACGATTAAATAGCAATCCTCACATGGAGGTATTTTAACCGATACCTCCATTTTTATTGCGCTGCAAGGCTTTGATCTGGCGCAAGTCTCCCCCCTGTTTATCTCCCTAGTGGTATATCCCTGACCGTGTCAGGACCGCAATATACCCCCACTTTTATAATTGGTATCACAAATGCCAATCATGGACTCGCACTGCACCCTTCCTCACCATAACAGGAGTCAATATGCCGGATGAGATCGATCTTGCCCGCCGTGGCCTGTTTCGGGGACGACTGAGAACCGCCGAACCGCCGGTGCAGTTGCCCTGGTCAGTCAACTGGTCGGCATTTGTCGCTGACTGCACCCGTTGTGGTGACTGCCTGGCCGCCTGCCCTGAGCAGATCCTGGTGATTGGCGAGGGTGGTTTTCCGGTGGTCGATTTCCAGCGTGGCGAGTGCACCTTCTGCGCCGAGTGTGTCTCGGCCTGCAAGGTGCCGCTATTTCGCCCGACCAGCGAGTCTCCCTGGCACTACAAGGCCCATATCGAGGCCAACTGTCTGGCCAATGGTCAGGTGTTTTGCCAGCGCTGTCAGGACAGCTGCGAGCCCAATGCCATTCGCTTTATTCCGCAGCTGGGGCGCGTGCCCACCCCGACGGTCGAGCCGGATCGCTGTAACGGCTGCGGCGCCTGCGTGCGGGACTGTCCGGTTGGCAGTATCAAGGTCGATGGGCGAGGTGCCACATCTGGTGGTGCGGGCCAGCCCACCCTCAAGCAGGAGTCAGAATGAGTCAGGAATCGTGTGACACAGGAGCCAAAATGAACCAAGAGTTCCATGTATCGAGCCTGGTGGTGCTGACCCAGCCCCCCTTGCGCCATCAGCTCGCCGACCAGATTGGTGCCCTTGAAGGGGCCGAGATCCACGCCGTCAGTGAGACCGGCAAGCTGGTGGTGACCCTGGAAGGGCCCAGCCAGCGACCCATCATGGCAGCCATAGATGCGATCAATGCCATGCCGGGCGTGTTGTCCGCCGCCCTGATTTACCACCAGTTCGATGAGCTTGATGTCGAATGCAAAGAATAAAGCGCCATGAGGCTGAGCCTGAGCGGCTCGTCACAATGGCTGTCATTGATGTGATTAAGCAATGCGAGGAAATGTCATGAAGCTGAATCGACGCGACTTTATGAAGGCCAATGCGGTGGCTGCTGCCGCTGCCGTGGCCGGTGTCAGTGCCCCTGCGCTGGCGGCCAACCTGATCACCAGCACCGACAAGACCGCCATCACCTGGGACAAGGCCCCGTGCCGCTTCTGCGGTACCGGCTGTTCCGTGCTGGTGGGCTCCCAGAATGGGCGCGTCGTGGCGACCCAGGGTGATCCCGATGCGCCGGTCAACCGTGGCCTGAACTGCATCAAGGGCTACTTCCTGTCCAAGATCATGTATGGCCAGGACAGGCTGACCCAGCCCATGCTGCGGATGAAGAACGGCCAGTTCGACAAGGATGGCGACTTTGCTCCCATCAGCTGGGATCAGGCATTCGACATCATGGCCGAGAAGTTCAAGGCGACCCTGAAAGAGAAGGGGCCGACCGCCGTCGGCATGTTTGGCTCTGGCCAGTGGACTGTGTGGGAAGGCTATGCCGCGGCCAAGCTGATGAAGGCGGGTTTGCGGACCAACAATCTGGATCCCAATGCCCGTCACTGCATGGCCTCGGCCGTGGTTGGTTTCATGCGTACCTTCGGTATGGATGAGCCGATGGGCTGCTACGACGATATCGAACAGGCCGATGCCTTCGTGCTGTGGGGCTCCAACATGGCCGAGATGCACCCCATCCTCTGGTCGCGGATGTCTGATCGCCGTCTCTCCAACCCGGATGTGCAGGTGCACGTGCTCTCCACCTTCGAGCACCGCAGCTTCGAGCTGGCGGACAACGGCATGGTGTTCACCCCGCAGACCGATCTGGCGATCCTCAACTATGTCGCCAACTACATCATCCAGAACGACAAGGTGAACTGGGACTTCGTCAACAAGCACACAGTGTTCAAGAAGGGGGTCACCGACATCGGTTACGGCCTGCGCCCGACTGACCCGCTGCAGCAGAAAGCGAAGAACCCGGACAGCGGTGACGCCACTCCGATGACCTTCGAGGCGTTTGCCAAGTTCGTGGCAGACTACGATGTGGAGTCGGTCTCCAAGCTCTCCGGCGTCTCCAAAGAGAAGCTGGAGAAACTGGCCAAGATCTATGCTGACCCGAGCAAGAAGGTGGTCTCCTACTGGACCATGGGCTTCAACCAGCATACCCGCGGTGTCTGGGCCAACAACCTCTGTTACAACATCCACCTGCTCACCGGCAAGATCTCCGAGCCGGGTAATGGTCCTTTCTCCCTGACCGGTCAGCCTTCCGCTTGCGGTACCGCGCGCGAAGTGGGCACCTTTGCCCACCGTCTGCCAGCCGACATGGTGGTGACCGATCCCAAGCATCGTGCCATTGCCGAGAAGATCTGGAAACTGCCGGAAGGCACCATTCCCGACAAGGTGGGTTTCCACGCCGTGCTGCAAGATCGCATGCTCAAAGATGGCAAGCTCAATGCCTACTGGGTGATGTGCAACAACAACATGCAGGCCGGTCCCAACATGAATGCCGATCGCTTGCCTGGCTACCGCGATCCGCGCAACTTCATCGTGGTCTCCGACCCATACCCGACCGTCACCGCCCAGGCCGCTGACCTCATCCTGCCCACCGCCATGTGGGTGGAGAAAGAGGGGGCCTACGGCAACGCCGAGCGCCGCACCCAGTTCTGGCACCAGCAGGTGAAGGCGCCGGAAGGGGCCAAGTCCGATTTGTGGCAATTGATGGAGTTTTCCAAGCGCTTCAAGGTGGAAGAGGTATGGCCAAGCGATCTCATCGCCAAGATGCCGGAAGTAAAGGGCAAGACCCTGTTTGATGTGCTTTATGCCAACGGTCAGGTCGATCAGTTCCCGAAAGAGCAGAGCAAGGGCGTGCTCAACGACGAAGCGGATCACTTCGGCTTCTACGTCCAGAAGGGGCTGTTCGAGGAGTACGCCACCTTCGGCCGTGGCCACGGTCACGATCTGGCGCCGTTCGATCAGTACCACGAAGCACGTGGTCTGCGCTGGCCGGTCGTCGATGGCAAGGAGACCCTGTGGCGCTACCGCGAAGGGTTCGACCCTTATGTCAAAGTGGGCGAGGGGGTGCGCTTCTATGGCAAGCCCGATGGCAAGGCGGTCATCTTCGCTCTGCCGTTTGAGCCCGCTGCCGAGTCACCGGATCAAGAGTTCGATTTGTGGCTCTCCACCGGTCGGGTGCTGGAGCACTGGCACACGGGCACCATGACCCGTCGGGTGCCCGAGCTCTATCGCGCCTTCCCGGATGCGGTGCTGTTCATGCACCCGGACGATGCCAAGGCCCGTGGCGTGCGTCGTGGCGAAGAGGTGATTGTCTCCTCCCGCCGTGGCGAGGTGAAGACCCGGGTCGAGACCCGCGGCCGTAACCGTCCGCCCAAGGGGCTGGTGTTCATGCCCTTCTTTGACGCCAGCCAGCTGGTTAACAAGCTGACCCTGGACGCCACCGATCCGCTCTCCAAAGAGACGGATTACAAGAAGTGCGCCGTCAAGGTCGTCAAGGCATAAGGCGGGGGAGCGAGAGATGAGTCGTAGTCGTCGCCAGTTTCTGGCCGACATGGCTAAAGGGGCCTGCGGTGCGGGCCTGCTTGGTCTGGGGCTCGGTGGGGTGGCCCGCCAGCAGGCACAAGCGCTGCCTGCCCAGGCACTGCGTCCGCCCGCTGCCCTCGACGAGGCTGAGTTTCTCAGCGCCTGCGTGCGCTGTGGGCTCTGCGCCCAGGCCTGCCCCTACGACACCCTCAAGCTTGCCCGGCTGTTTGATCCGGTGACCACCGGCACCCCTTACTTCAAGGCGCGCGCCGTGCCGTGCGAGATGTGTGACGACATCCTGTGTGTGGTGGCTTGCCCGAGCGGGGCGCTGGATCAGCAGATGACTGATATCGATCAGGTGCGGATGGGGGTGGCAGTGCTCATCGATCACGAGACCTGCCTCAACTATCTGGGCCTGCGCTGCGATGTCTGTTATCGGGTCTGCCCCTTGATTGACAAGGCGATCACCCTTGATTTGCAGCATAACCAGCGCACCGGCAAGCACGCCATGTTTCTGCCCACGGTACACAGCGATGCCTGCACCGGCTGCGGCAAGTGCGAGCACGCCTGCGTGCTGGAGGAGTCTGCCATCAAGGTGGTGCCCCGCCAGCTCGCCAAGGGTGAACTGGGTCATCACTACCGGCTCGGCTGGGAAGAGAAGGCCAAGGCGGGCAAGTCGCTGATCGGTGAGCGGCTCACTCTGCCCACCCGCAAGCCGGAGGGGTTATGAGTCGTTATCCGGGAGCCGAGGCGCGGGCGAAGCTTGGCTGGTGGCGGTCACATCGCTTCCTGCTGCTGCGTCGGCTGAGTCAGTTTGGCGTGCTCGGGCTGTTCCTGCTGGGGCCGCTGGCGGGGATCTGGATCCTCAAAGGCAACCTCTCCAGCTCGCTGTTGCTGGAGACGGTGCCGCTGACCGATCCCCTGACGCTGTTGCAGTCGCTGGCGGCGGGCCATTGGCCCATCACCACCCTCTGGCTGGGGACGGCAGTGGTGCTGGCCGGTTACTGGCTGGTCGGGGGGCGGGTCTTCTGCTCCTGGGTCTGCCCGGTCAACCTCATCACGGATGCCGCCGCCTGGGCCAGGGCCCGGCTTGGTCTCAAGGGCAACGGTCAGTTCAACCGCAATACGCGCTACTGGCTGCTGGCCATGGTGCTGGTGGCCCCGGTCATCGCGGGCGTGCTGGTGTGGGAGCTGGTCAATCCGGTCTCGCTTACCCTGCGCGGTCTGCTGTTTGGTATGGGGGCGGGCTGGGCCCTGCTGGCGGCGCTCTTCCTGTTCGACCTCTTTGTGGTGGAGCGGGGCTGGTGTGGTCATCTCTGTCCGGTAGGGGCCTTCTATGCGCTGATCAACCGGGTCGGATTTATCAAGATTGCTGCCAAGGGGCGCGAGCGGTGTAGCAACTGCATGGATTGTTATGCGGTCTGTCCCGAGCGTCCCATTCTGCGCGGCCCCGTTCACGGTGCCAAGCGCGGTCACGGGCCCTTGATTGCGGCTCAGGAGTGTACCAATTGTGGCCGCTGCATCGATGTCTGCGCGGAACAAGTTTTTGAAATCACTGTAGGTTTTGCCGTCACGGCAGAAAAAACGTCGGAGAAAAAATAATGAAAAAGCTGATTGGAGCAATGCTGGCCTGCCTGATGGCGGGATCCTTGATGGCAGCAGCCCCCGAGATCACCAACAGTACCGGTGGGCTCAAGTCCGAGCGTGGCGCCACTGATCTGGTGACCGATGCCACTGCCGCGCCGCTGAAAAACTTTCGCAAGGATGGCGCCCCGTATGATCGTCAATACATGCACCAGCCACCGCTGATCCCCCACGACATCCGCAACTACGAGGTGGATACCAAGGTCAACAAGTGCCTGGCGTGCCACAGCTTTAAAAACGCCAGTGCCATGAAGGCCCCCAAGATCAGTCCGACTCACTTCGAGACCCGTGACGGCATGACCCTGGGTGACGTCTCGCCTCGTCGCTACTTCTGTCTGCAGTGCCACGTGCCGCAAGCGGATGCCAAGCCGTTGGTGGAGAATACCTTTAAGCCAGTTGAAGCGCTGAACTGAGGAATCCATAGATGAAATTACCCGGTTTTATCCAGCGTCTGTGGACCACTTTCAAGTCACCGTCAAAGGCAGCCCTTTGGGTGCTGCTGATGATGGGCTTTTTTGGCGGCGTGATTTTCTGGGGCGGCTTCAACACCGCCATGGAAGCGTCCAATACCGAGGCGTTCTGTACCGGCTGTCACGAGATGAAGGACAACGTGTTCGAGGAGTACCGCGACACTATCCACTACGCCAACCGCTCCGGCGTGCGGGCCAGTTGCCCCGATTGCCATGTGCCCCACGAGTGGAGCTACAAGATCATCCGCAAGGTGCAGGCCTCCAAGGAGCTGTGGGGCATGCTGACCGGCAAGGTGGATACCCCCGAGAAGTTCGAGAGCCACCGCCGCGAGATGGCCGAGCGGGAGTGGAAGCGCATGAAGGACACGGATTCGAGGGAGTGTCGCAACTGTCACAACTTCGAGTACATGGACTTCTCCCTGCAAGGCAAGCGAGGGGCGCAGATGCACTCCACCAGTCTGGCCAGTGGCGAGAGCACCTGTATCGACTGTCACAAGGGCATAGCTCACAAGCTGCCTGACATGACAGGGGTGAAGGGCTTCTAGGGTAGCCAGATCCAGGCCGGGCTTGCCCGGCCTGTTCATATTGCAGCCAGCCTAACCAAAACGGCATTTGTGTGTCCTTTTAATCCCCCCTCTGGCACGAGTTTTGGTAGAATCGGGCCGCCGTGAGTCGCAGCGAGTGACCATGTGGTAAGGGCCATGCCTGCGCATGGTATTGATCCCCCCAAATCAAGCGCTGCACACCAAGATCCGTCTTCTCTTTGCTCACGGTCCTTTGTTATCAGGAGCTGCCCATGGGACAGAACATGACCGCATTCATTCCCCTCAAGATCGCCGTGTTGACGGTCTCCGACAGTCGTACCAGCGCCAATGACAGTGCGGGCGACTATCTGGTCGCGGCCGTGACCGACGCCGGTCACCAGCTGGCCGATCGGGCACTGCTCGCCGACAACCTCTATCAAGTTCGCTCTCGAGTCAGCCAGTGGATCGCCGATGAGGGTATCCAGGTGGTGCTGGTCAATGGCGGCACGGGGTTTACCGATCAGAACTGGGTACCGGAGGCGGTCGGCGTCTTGTTTGACCGCACCGTCAAGGGCTTTGGCGAGCTGTTCCGTCAGCTCTCGTTTGCCGAGATCGACGGCTCGGCCATGCAGAGCCGTGCCCTGGCCGGGCTGGCCAACCGTACTCTGGTCTGCTGTCTGCCCGGTTCTCCCGGCGCCTGCCAGCTGGGCTGGGAGCAGCTGATCCGGGATCAACTCGATGCCCGTACCCAGCCCTGCAACTTCGTGACCCATCTCTGAGAGCACGAGCCATTGATCCCGGTACTATTTCAGCCTTCAAGGGGAGCGTGATGAACCTGACCCATCTCAACCAAAGCGGCGAAGCCCATATGGTGGACGTGACCGACAAGCAGGTCACCGAACGTGAGGCCCGCGCCGAGGCCTTCGTCGCCATGTCACCTGAAACCCTGGCGCTGATCCTTAGCGGTCAGCACCACAAGGGGGACGTGTTCGCCACCGCCCGCATTGCCGGCATCATGGCGGCCAAGAAAACGGCGGATCTTATCCCCCTCTGCCATCCGTTGGCCTTGACCAAGGTGGAGGTGGAGATAGTGCCGCTGCCCGAACAGCATCGGGTTCATATCCGTACCCTCTGCAAACTCTCCGGCAAGACAGGGGTGGAGATGGAGGCGCTGACCGCGGCCTCGGTGGCGGCGTTGACCATCTACGACATGTGCAAGGCGGTGCAAAAAGACATGGTGATCGAGCAGGTGCGACTGGTGGAGAAAAAGGGCGGCAAGTCCGGTCATTTCCAACTGGGGTCAAATAGCGGGGAGCAATCATGATCAAGGTACTGTTTTTTGCGCAAGTAAGAGAGCTGGTGGCCTGTGATGAGCTCTGCCTGCCGTGCGATTACGCCACCGCCGAGCAGCTGCGCTGCGACTTAAGTGAGCGCGGCGACAAGTGGGCACTGGCCCTTGAGGCGGGCAAACTGCTGGTGGCGGTCAACCAGACGCTGGTGCCCCTCGATACCCCCATCAACGATGGCGATGAGGTTGCCTTCTTCCCACCGGTGACCGGAGGCTGAGAATGAATGAGATAATGACCGTGGATCGTACCACTGAGCTGTGCGATGGCGATGAAGTGGCCTTCTTCCCTTTCCCTCCAGTAACGACCGGAGGTTAAAGATGAGCGACGTAACCATCACAGATCGCATTCTGGTGCAGCGGGAGGACTTCTCGCTGGCGGACGAATATGCCCGCCTCGCCACCCGCCCAGACAGTGGCGCCATCGTCACCTTCGTTGGCAAGGTGCGTGACTTCAATCAGGAGGAGGCGGTGAAGGGGCTGGCCCTCGAGCACTACCCCGGTATGACCGAGAAGGCGCTGGCCGATATCGTGCAGGAGGCCCGCGAGCGCTGGCCGCTGCAGGAGTGCACCCTGATCCACCGCATCGGCGAGCTGTGGCTTGGCGATCAGATTGTGCTGGTGGCGGTGAGCAGTGCCCACCGCGATGCGGCGTTTGATGCCTGTCACTTCATCATGGATTTCTTGAAAACCCGGGCACCGTTCTGGAAAAAAGAGCTGACCGCCGAGGGCGTGCAACGCTGGGTCGAGGCCAAGGAGAGTGACAACACGGCTGCCGACCGCTGGAAAGTGTGACCTGTACATCGTGAGGGGGGCGGGTTCAACGGGAACCTTGGCCCCTTTTTCGGGCCTGGTGAGACCAGACCCACATCAGGAGGAAGGGAATGAAACCGCAGTTATCTGTTGTCATGGCAGGCGTCTGTGCGATGGCGCTGCACACCACTGCCGTGCAGGCTGATGAGGTGAAGGTGGCCGTGGCCGCCAACTTCAAGGGCACCATGGAGCGCATTGGCAAGGAGTTCACTGCCAAGACCGGCCACACGCTGGCCATCTCTTCCGCCGCCACCGGGGTGCTCTACACCCAGATTAGCCACGGCGCGCCGTTCGATATCTTCCTCTCCGCCGATGTGGCCACCCCCGAGAAGCTGGAAAAAGCGGGCAAGGGCAGCGATCGTTTCACCTACGCCATTGGTCAGCTGGGGCTGTGGCAGAAGGGTGGCCCGGCCCCTGACGAGGCGACACTGCGCAACTGGAAAGGCAACCTCGCCCTCGCCAATGCCCGCACCGCCCCTTATGGCGCAGCTGCCATGGCGACCCTGGCGAGCCTCAAGATCGATCCCAAGCAGTACCGGCTGCTGACCGGTGCCAACATCGGCCAGACCTGGCAATTTGTCGATACCGGCAACGCCGAGCTGGGTTTTGTGGCTTGGGCCAACCTGGTGGACGCCGGTAAAACCGGCGAGGCCTGGGCTGTGCCGGACACACTCTACCCGGCCATCGAACAGCAGGGGCTGGTGCTGAAGAAGGGGGCCGCCGTCGAGGCGCTGGTCGCCTGGCTCAAGGGGCCGGCTCAGGCGCAGATCAAGGCCGCTGGCTATGCCCTGCCCCAATGAGGGCATGAGCCTATGCGTAGCCATGAGTGGTCGGCCTTAGGGTCGACCACTCTTTGCAATGAGGATGCACACCATGCCGTTGGCTGATTTCAACCGGGAGCGTGGCGATGAGTATTGAAAGAGGTCTGCTGGCAATGACTTGTCTAACTCGGGATCTGCTCTACCGGGAGGTCGGCTCATTCGCAGTGTCTGGTGCTGGACTTGGCGTTGGGAGTGAGCCCGATGAGTGAAGGGGATCTGCTGGCCATCTGGCTCACCCTGAAGCTGGCGGCCAGTACCACCGGCATTCTCTTGCTGTTGTCGCCGCCGCTGGCCTGGTGGCTGTCGCGCAGTCAGAACCGGCTGCGCCCCTTGGTGGAGGCGCTGGTGGCATTGCCGCTGGTGTTGCCCCCCACTGTGCTGGGGTTTTATCTGCTGCTCGCCTTCTCCCCTGAATATGGCTTCGGCGCTTGGTGGCGGGACACCTTCGGCGCCCCGCTCGCCTTCAGCTTTTTCGGCTTGCTGCTGGCCTCCATCCTCTATTCGCTGCCGTTTGTGGTACAACCGCTCACTTCTGCCTTCGTCAACATGGGCAATAAGGAGCTGGAAGCTGCATCCACGCTGGGGCTCGGGCCGCTGGAGCGCTTTTTTCAGATCATTTTGCCTATGACCCTGCCCAGCTTTGTGATGGCGGCGGCGCTTGGCTTTGCCCACACCCTGGGGGAGTTTGGCGTGGTGCTGATGATTGGCGGCAATATCCCGGGGGAAACTCAGGTGCTCTCCATCGCCCTGTTTGATCATGTGGAGGCGATGGATTACCAAAACGCCCATATTCTGGCGGGCGGCCTGATGGGTTTCTCGCTGGTGATGCTGGTGCTGGTCTACGGGGTGTTGCAGCGCAGGCAGCGGAGACTGTTCGGATGAACCAGCCAGCCACTATGGCGCAGGGCAATTTCCTGAACCTCACGACCCGGCGCGCGTTCGGCCCCTTTACCCTCGATTGTGCACTGACGCTCGAGCTGGGGGGGATTATCGGTCTGTTTGGCCCCTCTGGCTGCGGCAAGAGTACCCTGCTGCGCATCATCGCCGGGCTCGATCGCCAAAGCGGGGATCGCATGCGCTGGCGCGGGCGGGAGTGCGCAGTGCTGCTACCCGAAGCGCGCCGTATCGGGCTGGTGTTTCAGGATTCGCGGCTCTTCCCTCATCTGACGGTGCTCGGCAATCTGCAACTGGCGGCCCGCAAGGGGCGAGGGGGCTGGCAACCCGAAGTGCTGGCCGCGCGGCTCGGCTTTGCCGATCTGTTGGGGCAGCCAGCCCATGGCCTCTCCGGTGGTCAACGTCAGCGGGTAGCGCTGGCTCGGGCTCTGCTGGCGGAGCCCGATCTGCTGCTGCTCGATGAGCCCTTCTCTGCGCTGGACAGGCGTAGCCGCATCCATCAGGCCCATGTGCTCAAGGGATTGCAGCAGGAGAGTGGTATGCCGATGATCTTCGTCAGCCACGCCATGGAGGAGGTGAGTTTGCTGTGCGATCAGCTGGTGCTGCTGGCGGGGGGCCGGGTAGAGGCGCAGGGGCGGCCGAGCGAGATCTTCGCCCGCACCGATCTCTCGCTCGCCAGTCGTGACGATGCCGGGGTGATGCTGGATGCCACTTTGGCCCACTACGATGATGACGAGCAGATGGCGACCCTGCTGCTCGGCGAGCAGCGTCTGCGGGTCACCATGACCCATGTGCCGGATGAGTGCGGCTCCTTGCAGATCAAGGTGGCGGGGCGAGACGTGGTGATCGCCACCGCCCCCATCGAGCACTCCAGCCTCTCCAACTGCCTCGTCACGCGCTTGCTTGCGGTGCACGAGGTGCGCCCCGGCCAGACCCTGTTGCAGTTGGCGCTGGGTGAGCAGATACTGCTGGCCCGGATCACCAGCCGCTCCGCCAAGCGCCTGGCGTTGGCGCCCGAGCAGCAGATATATGCCTATATCAAGGCGGTCAGTCTGGTCAGCGAGGGCTGAGTCTGCGTCGTTCTGATACATTGTGGTGCGACATGCCCGGCGGGTGCCGGGGTGTGCCCGCAAGCGGGTTGGTTACAATCGGGATAAACAAGGCATGGTTCAGACGATGAGTCGAGAGGCAATGAGCTGATGCGTCGCAATCAGGTGATGAAATCCAACGGTCTTGCCCTGCGCAGTGCGGGGGAGGGCCCCTTGCTGTTGCTGTTGCACGGGCTGGGCTCCTCCAGTCTCGACTGGCAGGCGCAGATCGAACGTTTTTCCGATCATTACCGGGTGGTGGCCCTTGACCTGCGCGGCCACGGCCAGAGCATGCAGGAGGGGCCATTCGACGTGGCCACCCTGGCCGCCGACGTGGTGAACTGGCTCGATGAGCAGCCGGAGCCTGCCTGGGTGGTGGGCTTGTCGCTGGGGGGCATGGTAGCGCTGGAGCTGGCCTTGCAACTTCCTCACAAGGTGCGAGGTCTGGTACTGGTCAACGGCGTCAGCGAGTTTCTGCTGGACACGCCGAAGGAGCAGGAGCGTTACGCCCAGCGCCTCAAGTGGCTGCGCTGGTTTGGCATGCGCCCGCTTGCCTGGTGGCTCGGTCGCGAGCTCTTCCCGGGCCCGGATCTCGCCCGGGTGCGCCACACCTTCCGGCTGCGCTTCGTGCGCAACCGGAAGCGGGTCTACAAGGCGCTGCTCGATGCCTTGCCCGGCTGGTCGGTGCGCGCCCGGCTCGGCGCTATCTGGCAGCCGGTGGCCATCATCTCCACCAGTCACGACTACCTGCCGCTCGCCAAGCGAGTAGAGCAGTTTGCTGCCCTGCCCAACGCCACCATCCACACCCCCAACGGCCACCACGCCTGGCCGGCAGAAGATCCCTCAGGGTTCAATCATTTGCTGCAGCGGATCCTCACCACCCACTGAATGCGGGTCGGGGATACAAAAAAGCCGAACCAGCAGGTTCGGCTTTTTTGTGGGTATCGCTCGGGTTCAAGGATGGGAGCAAACCGGGCAGTCGGGGCGCTTGGGCAGCTTCATCTCGCGAAAGGTACCGGTGAGGCCATCGATCATCAAGAGGCGGCCGCTATAGCTACGTCCCGTGGCTGCCAGCAATTTTATCGCCTCCAGCGCCTGCAGGCTGCCCACCAGACCCACCACGGGGGCGAGCACACCTGCCTCGACGCAGGTAAGGGCCTGCTCGCCAAACAGGGCGCTGAGGCAGGCGTAGCAGGGCTCATCCTCCTGCCAGGTGAAGCTGCACAGCTGTCCCTCCAGCCGGATGGCGGCGCCGCTGACCAGGGGCACCCTGTGTTTGCGCGCGTATTGGTTGAGCAGATTGCGGATGGTCAGGTTGTCGGTACAGTCGAGCACCAGCTGATGACGAGGTAGCAGGGCATCGAGCTGCGCCTCGTCGGCCATGGCGGCATGGGTCTCCACCTTGAGCCAGGGATTGAGCGCGCGCAGCGACTGGGCGGCAGAGTCCACCTTGTACTGGCCGATGCGCTCATCCGTGTGCAGCACCTGACGTTGCAGGTTGGAGAGCTCCACCTTGTCAAAATCCACCAGGGTGAGTTGGCCAATACCGGCCACCGCCAGATACTGGCTGGCGGCGCAGCCAAGGCCCCCGGCACCGATCACCAGCACCTTGGCCTGCTTGAGCGCCTCCTGTCCCTCGAAGTCGAAGGATTTGAGGATGATTTGGCGGTTGTAGCGCAAGAGCTCGGCATCCGAGAGAATGTCGCTCACAGCAGTAATCCCCCGAATGGTTCGACGGTGACTGTTTCGCCCGCAGCAACGCGGCCCCGCTCACGTTCGAGAATGATGTAGCAGTTGGCCCGCGACAGTGAGCTGAACACGGCGGAATCCTGGGATCCTGTGCTGCGCACCTCGAGGCCGTCTGGCCCCAGGCGCAAGATGCCGCGCTGAAAGTCGAGTCGACCCGGCGCTTTTTTCAGGGGCTCGCTAGCGATGGCCTGCAGTTGCAGCGGTCGTTCGAACTGCTGCCCGGCCAGTTTGGCCAGCGCAGGTTGCACCAGCTGATCGAAGGTGACCATGGCGGAGACAGGGTTGCCCGGCAGGCCGAAGAACCAGGCGTTGGGCAGGCGGCCGAAGGCGAATGGCTTGCCTGGCTTGATGGCGAGCTTCCAGAAGCCGATCTCGCCGAGTTCCTCAAGCAACTGCTTGGTGAAGTCTGCCTCACCGACCGAGACGCCTCCCGTGGTGATGAGGGCATCGGCCTCACGGTCGGCCTGCTGGAAGGCGGCGCGCAGTTGCGCGGGGTCGTCCGGTATGATGCCAAGGTCGAGGCACTCACAGCCAAGGCGCGCCAGCATGGCCTTGACCCCGTAGCGGTTGGAGTCATAGATGTCGCCGTGGGCGAGCGGTGTGCCGACCGGTTTGAGCTCGTCCCCCGTGCTGAAGATGGCTACTCTCAGCGGGCGGCGCACCGGCATGGTGGCGATGCCGAGGGATGCCAGCAGCGGTAGCTCGCGGGGGGTGAGCCGGGTACCGGCGCAGAGCACGCTGGCCCCCTCGCGGATATCTTCGCCGCGGCGGCGGATATTCTGGCCCGGAATGGGCGGTACCAGAAAGGCGATCTTGTCACCGTCGGCCCGGGTTTCCTCCTGCATCACCACAGCGTCTGTGCCCTCTGGCACGGGCGCGCCCGTCATGATCCGCACACAGTGGCCCGCCGGCCACTCTCCCTGATAGGGCTGCCCGGCGAAGGCTTTGCCTGCCATGATGAGCGGGGTGCCGGTTGCGAGATCGGCGAGCCGTACGGCGTAACCGTCCATGGCGGCGTTGTCGAACGGAGGCACTGACAAGGGGGAGGCGATATCTGCTGCGAGCACCCGGCCAAGGGCGTGGGGCAGGGGAACTTGCTCGGTGTCGCAGCAGCAGGCGAGTTGGTCCAGCATCCCTTGCAGGGCATCGCTCAGGGGGAGTAGTCCGCTGGTATCAAATCCCATCGTCATTACCTCTTTGGTGTGGTTGAAGGCAGATTATCCCAAAAATCACCGTGGATGGGCAGGCTTATCAGGGGCTGATACCACGCTGCCTGGCACCGGGGATGGCGGAAGATGACTTGTTTGTTGCAACCCTCCCCGTATGGGGGCGGCCATCAAGGGGCAAAACCCGACGGATTGGCATAAAGTCAGGTGGCGGACTTGAGTTAGCTTGAATTATGGCAATAATCGCCGTTTACTATTGCGCCACAACAAAGTGCCGTCACAGACAAGGCGGCCATCACAGTTAATGAGCGTGGGAGAGGAACAAGATGACGAGCTTAAGCCAGGAAGCCCTGTTGGTCAGGGCAGCCCTCGAGACCGAGGGCCTCGAGACACCTCTGGTGGCCAATACGTTGAATGGTCAGCAGAAGAAAGAGAAGATCGAAGGCCACATGCGCGCCATCATGGAGACGCTGGGGCTGGATCTGACTGATGACAGCCTGGCGGAGACGCCGCACCGCATCGCCAAGATGTACGTGAACGAGATCTTCTCCGGCCTCGATTACAGCACCTTCCCCAAGGTGACTGTCATCGAGAACAAGATGAAGGTGGACGAGATGATCATGGTGCGGGATATCAGCCTCACCAGCACCTGTGAACACCACTTCGTCACTATCGATGGACAGGCCCACGTGGCCTATATCCCCCGTGGCAAGGTGATCGGGCTGTCGAAAATCAACCGCATCGTGCAGTTTTTCGCCCGCCGTCCCCAGGTGCAAGAGCGGCTCACCCAGCAGATCTTGCTGGCGTTGCAGACCCTGCTCGGCACCAAAGATGTGGCCATCAGCATCAAGGCGACCCACTTCTGCGTGAAGGCGCGTGGGGTGATGGATTCCACCTCCTATACCACGACCACCTCTCTCGGTGGCGTGTTCAAGACCCAGCCCGACACCCGTGCGGAGTTTCTGGGCGGCCTGAAAGGCTGATCTGTCAGGAGGCATGCCGTAATGGCGGTATGCCTCCTTTCTTCCTCCTTACCTCTTTTGTTCATGGGGCCCGTCGGCCATCTCTCCTGTGTCATCCGTCAATGTCCTTCAGGGATTGACCTGTGCGGTCAACCCGTGATTGAACGGGTGATCGCTGTCATAACACAAGGCCCCGCCAATTGGCGGGGCCTTGTCGTGTCTGACGATCTTGAGCGTGGAGGCTCAACCCGATTATCTCGCCCTCCTCGTTGATATCGATATGGCTATAACCGGTGGCAGGCTGCCGGGGTGGTGACTTGGCCTACTGCTGCCAGTCACCATCCTCCATCAGCTCAGTCCGACGATCTCGCCGTCATCATCGATGTCGATATGACGGTAGGCTGGCAGGCTGCCGAGCCCCGGCATTGTCATGATGGGACCTGCCAGCGCATAGACAAAACCGGCGCCAGCGCACAACCTCACCTCGTCGATGGGCACCTCGAAATCAGTCGGTACTCCCTTCCTAGCGGGATCATGACTGATGGAGAGCGGCGTCTTGGCCATGCAGATGGGCAGGTGATCCCAGCCTGCGCGCGAGAGCGCCGCCAGCTGTCGGCGTGCCTTGTCAGAGAGCAGGACACCGCGCCCGCCATAGCCGCACTCCACCAGGGTGGTGAGCTTGGCACACAGGCTCATCTCATCGGGATAGAGCAGCTGGATTTGGCTTGGCATCTCGCAGGCGGCGACCACGGCCCTGGCCAGTTCGCTGGCACCCGCGCCCCCTTGCGTGAAGGCGTGGGAGATGGCCGTGCCACAGGCACCGGCCCGCAGTGCCTCGCGCATCAGTAGCGCCAGCTCGGCCTGGCTATCGGTGGGGAAGCGGTTGACCGCTACCACCACGGGTACGCCATAGCGGCGGGCATTGTTGATATGCCAGGCGAGATTGGAGCACCCCTGCTCAAGGGTGGGCAAGTCCTCCTCCAGCAGGCTCTCGGGAAGGGGCTGGCCGGGGCGGATGTCGAGCAGGCCGCTGTTGGCCTTGAGGCCGCGCACCGTCGCCACCAGCACCACGCAGGCCGGTGTGATACCGGACTGGCGGCTCTTGATGTTGAAGAACTTCTCCAGCCCCATGTCGGAGCCAAAACCCGCCTCTGTCACCACATAGTCGGTCAGTTGCAACGCCATACGATCGGCGATCACCGAGGAGTTGCCGTGGGCTATGTTGGCAAAGGGGCCCGCGTGCACCAGCACCGGGGTCTGCTCCGTGGTCTGCATCAGGGTCGGTTGCAGCGCGTCTTTGAGCAGCACCGTCATGGCGCCCGCGACTTCCAGCTGCTCGGCGGTGATGGGGTTGCCCTGGTTATCGAGGGCCAGCTGGATGCGACCGATGCGGGTGCGCAAGTCTTTCAGGTCGCTGGCCAGCGCCAGAATGGCCATCAGCTCGGAGGCGGCCGTGATGACGAAACGATCCGTGCGCTCCACCCCATCGCCCGGGCCACCCTGACCGATGCTGAGGTGGCGCAGGGCGCGGTCGTTCATGTCGAGGGTACGCGGCCAGAGGATGTTGGCAGGGTCGATGTCTAGCCGCGGTAAACCGGTTCTGGCGGTGAACTCATCGCCCAGTTTCTGCTCGTGAAACAAGCGGGCATCCAGCGCGGCGGCGGCCAGGTTGTGGGCGGCGGTGAGGGCGTGAAAATCGCCGGTCAGGTGCAGGTTCATCTCCTCCATCGGCACCACCTGGGCATGGCCCCCCCCGGCGGCGCCGCCCTTGACCCCGAATACCGGGCCGAGACTCGGCTGGCGTATGGTGGCGATGCTGGGCTGGCCTATGTGGTTGAGCCCCATGGAGAGGCCGAGGGTAGTGACCGTCTTGCCCTCGCCGAGGGGCGTCGGGGTGATGGCGCTCACCAGTACCAGCTTGCCCGCCTTGCCAGCAGGTTGGTTGAGCAGGCCGAGGCTGAGCTTGCCCTTGTAGTGACCGTGAGGACTGAGCAGGTGAGCCGGGATGCACAAGCGTTCGGCCAGCACCTGGATGGGAAGACGGGGGGACTGGCGGGAGATCTCGATATCGCTTAGCATCAGCACCTCGTTGGCATGTCAGGTCAAATATGCGGCGCAGTCTAGTGGAATCAACAGGGTTATCCAATGAGTAATAACATTTTATCCGGCAGTCGTGAGCTGCATCTAACGCCCATACTGCTGGATCTCAACGCCCTCTACCACCCGCCCAAGCGGCCGCTCACCGCCCTTGGCATCGTCAGCGCCTTCATGCCGCTGTTCGGTTATGGCTGGCAGGCGATGATCCAGGATCCCGAGACCCACTTTCGTCACGAACTGGGCAAACGCATCAACAAACACAAGACGGATGAGGCCAATCTCATCCTGATATTGCAGCTGGCCGGCATGCTCGATTGTCACTGCCTGCACATCAGGCTGCCCTATGTCTTGAGCGAAGAGCAAATTGCCACCTTGCGGCGCCGCCTGCCTCGCTGGCAAATAATGCAGACCGATCAGCTGTTGGTGGCCGAACTGCCGCAGCCAGCCGAACCTGGGTCGCCACCGTCTGGTGCCTCCACATCATAAATCCCGGCTCGGGCTTATTCTTTGCGATCCCAATAGTGGGGGGCGAGATAACGCTCCTGCACGAATTCGATGAAACAGCGCACCTTGGCCGACACGAAACGGCGGTGCGGATAGAGGGCATAGAGCCCCACCTGCCCCTTCTCCCACTTCGGCAGCAGTGACACCAGCGCCCCCGAGCGCAGTGCATCGCCGACGATGAAGGTGGGCTGCAATATGATGCCCTGATGATCGCAGGCGGCCCGGGTCAGGGCCACACCGTTGTTGGCGCGAAGCGACCCCTGCGGGCGAATGCTCAGCTGCTCACCATCCCGTTTGAAGACCCAGTCCGGCTGGGTCAGGGTGTAGATGAGGCAGTCGTGTTGCTTGAGATCCTCCGGGCTCTCTGGCGCGCCCTTGCGGGCCAGGTAGGCGGGGCTGGCACACACCTCCAGCTTCATCATGGCCAGCGGTTTGGCCACCAGAGAGGAGTCTGGCAGGTTGCCGATGCGCAGCGCCAGATCGAACCCCTCTTCCACCAGGGCCACTCGCCGGTCGCTGTACTCTATCTCCAGCTTCAGGTCCGGGAAGCGTTCACGAAACAGCGGCAGGGCGGGGGAGAGGTGCAGGTAGCCAAAGTCCATCGGCACCGATAGCTTGAGGGTGCCCTGAGGCTGCTGGTTGTTGCGGGTGAGCTGGCTGTGGGTCTCTTCCAGCTCTGCCAGCAGGGCCTGGGATCGCTGGTAGTAGAACTGGCCCGCCTCTGTGGGGTTGACCTGACGGGTGGTGCGCGACAGCAGACGGGTGGAGAGGGACTCCTCCAGCTGCTGCATCAGCTTGGAGGCCATGGCGACCGAGATGCCGAGCTGGTTGGCGGCCTTGGTAAAACTCTGACACTCCACCACCTTGATGAAGGTGCGCATGGCGGCTATCTGGTCCATCTTTCACTCTCAGTTGATAATTATTTTAATAAATCGCTGATTATCTATTCCGCTATGGAGGTTAGCATCTTGGTTGTTGTTGTGAACCCCCAATATGAAGGAACGAACGGATGAAAATGACCAAGGCCCTGCTGGCCTCCTGCCTGTTTATGGCAGCCCCCCTGATGGCGGCTGATTACGATGTCGATGCGGCTCACACCACTGTCCAGTTCAAGGTGGGGCACCTCGGCTTCTCCGAGCTGGTCGGTCGTTTCAACACCTTCAGCGGCACCTTCAGCATGGACGATGCCAATCCGGCTGCGGCCAGGGCGAGCTTCGAAGTGGATGCCGCCAGCGTGGACTCCAACCACGAAGCCCGCGACAAACACTTGCGCAGCCCTGATTTTCTGGACGTGAAGCAGTATCCCAAGATGACCTTCGTCAGCTCTGCTTATGAGGGCACCACGGATAAAGGCGTACTGAAAGGGACCCTGACCTTGCACGGCGTCTCCAAAGAGGTGGCCTTCGATCTGGTCAAGATCGGCGAGGGCAAGGATCCTTGGGGCGGCTATCGCAGCGGCTTCAACGCCTCCGCCACCATCAAGCGCAGTGACTTCGGTGTGAGCTACATGTTGCCCGGCATTCCGGACGAGATGAGTATCAACCTGTTCGTCGAAGGCGTGCGCAAGTAATGGGCGCAGCACTCCTGCTACAAACCCTGGCGGCTCCTTTAGGGGCCGCTTTGCTGTCATGGCGCTGGCCGCGACTGGGGTATCTGTGGGGCGCTCTGGCGCTCTGGCTGGTGGGCTGCCTGCTGGGTGGCGCCTATGGGCTGCCAGCCAAGGCGTGGCAATGGCTGCCGCTGATCCTGCTGGTGCCGGCGATTGCGGCGCAACTGGCGGACAAGCGGGCCGTGTTGTTGCTGTTCGCGGCGCTCTCCGCTCTGGTGTGGTGGCAGGGGATGGCCTCTGTGCTGAGCAGTGAGCCGCGCATCTGGCTGGCATTGCTGCCCGCCATCGCCTGGTTGGGGTGGACCGAGCTGCGTGGTGACTGCCGCGAAGGGCTGGGCTTTGCCCTTGGCTTCATCTGGCTGGCGCTGGTGATCGGCATCGACGGCAGCTTGCTGATTGCCCAGTTGGCGGGTGCCCTGGCTGCCTTTGCCGGTTTCCGCGCCCTGCTCGGCGCCTTTGCCGGCATTAAGGCGGCGCCTGCCGCGCTCGGGTTGGCACTGGCCTTCATGCAGATGCTCGCCTGGCAATACGTGGAAGTGCCGCTTGCGGTCTTGCTGCCGGTCTGGCTGTTGCCACTGCTGGAGTGGGCCTTACGCAACAAGCCCTGGATCCAGCGTTGGGTTGTGCTGATCCTGCTGGCGGGAGTGGGCACTGGATTGAGTCTGTGGAAGGTGTGGCCAGAGGCCTCTTTGTACTGATTTTTAGCATAAAAAACAGTCGATTAACCCGAAAGTTGACGACTTCGTCATAGACTGTATAGATAAAGATTGAGCCCCCCTGTGGATTCAGATAAAAAGGTTTTTCAATTATCTGGACACACAAACAGAACCCGGTGATACCGGGTTCTGTTTGCCTGCTTGTTTGCGGCGCGCTAAGGAGGCCACAGTTGCGCAGTCAAGGATCTGAGCATCTGTTTTTTCGCCATTTCACCGAGCAGGGCCGCCTCGAGGGTCTCTGTATCCTGCTGGTTACCCACCTGCTTCCCGATCGCCCCCAGTTTATCCAGGCCCTCGATCACATCGGGCGGATCGGCGCCATCCTGCCCAAACCCAAGTCAGTGCACGGCCCGACCCTGACCTGGGCCCAGCAGCATTACCCCGTGCTGCCGCTTAACCGCCAGTGGACCAATACGCCGCAGGGGGTGATAGAGCACATAGCCCCCCTGGTGGCCCCCCATGAACGGCTGATTATTCTGGACATAGGTGGCTACTTTGCTAAAACCCAGGCGACCCTGAGCGAGTATTTCGGCTCCCGTTTCCTCGGGGTGGTGGAGATGACCGAAAACGGCCATCAGCGCTACCAACAGGAGGTGCTGGTGACCCCTGTCATCTCGGTGGCGCGCAGCCCCCTCAAGCAGGCCGAGGATATCCAGATTGGTCTGAGCGTGGTCTACTCCGCCGAGTCGTTGGCACGTACGCTCAACCGCACCTTCAACGTCTGTCAGGCCGCTCTGTTCGGCTATGGCAAGGTGGGGCGCAGCATCGCCCGCGAGCTCAGGTGCCGCAACCTGCATCTGGAGCTGGTGGAGACAGACGTGCTGCGTCAGGTGGAGGCGCTCTCCCACGGCTTCAAGCTGGTGGGCAAGGCCGAGGCGCTCAGTCGGGCCGAGCTGGTGATCTGCTCCACCGGCAACGGTGTGCTGGACCTGGCCGATCTGCAGCAGTTGCGCCCTGGCGCCATGCTGGCCTCGGTCACCTCGGCCGATGACGAATTCGCATTTTGTCTCTCTCGGCTGCCCTGGCCGAGCGAGGAGGTGTGCCCCCATGTGCTGGCACTGACTCGGCCCGATGGCAGCACCATCTTCCTGCTCAACCGGGGGGAGGCGGTCAATTTCGTCCACGGCGCTGTCATCGGCGAATATGTCTATCTGGTGTTGGCGGAGATCATCGAAGGGGTGCGCCAGCTGGCGCAGCAACCCCTGGCCCCTGGCCTGTTCGATCTGCCGCAGTCGACCATGCGTACCATAGCCCGTCACTGGCTAAACGATTTCCACGGGGTCAGCCAGTGAGCCAGGCTGCACTCTTGGCTATAGCAGCAGACATGGCGGGTCATCATTATCCCCCTTCCCCGCTGGCCGGTTTGTATGGAGTCACCCAATGACAGAGTCGTTAATCCCCATCAGCAAGCCCCGCATCGAGATCCGCTACTGCACCCTCTGTCGCTGGATGCTGCGCGCCGCCTGGCTGGCGCAGGAGCTGCTCTCAACCTTCGACAGCGATCTTGGCGAAGTGGCGCTGGTGCCCGCCAGCAAGGGGGAGTTCCGTATTCTGGTAAATGGCGTGCTGGTGTGGGACCGGGTGGCTGACGAGGGCTTCCCCGAGGCCAAAGAGATCAAGCAGCGGGTGCGCGATGTCATCGCCCCACAGCGGGATCTGGGCCACTCGGATCGCAAGGCGGCCGAGTAGCGTCAACTTGGCATATCGCCTGCAAAGGTTGCCAGCAATATAGAAAAAGGAGAGGGAGGCCATGGCCTCCCTCTCCTTGTTTAGTTTCCCGCCTGCGGGGATGTGGCAATAACCTTATGCGCGCCAGGCGGAGGTGAGGCGCACCAGCTCCACCAGGGTGGCGACCGCTTTTTCCATGGATTGCAACGGGATGAACTCGTGCTTGCCGTGGAAGTTGTGGCCACCGGTGAAGAGGTTGGGGCAGGGCAGGCCCATAAAGGAGAGGCGGGCACCGTCGGTACCGCCGCGGATCGGCTTGATCTTGGGCTCCACGTCTGCGGCCTCCATGGCGGCGCGGGCCAGCTCGACTATGTGCATGTGCGGCTCAATCTGGCTGCGCATATTGTGGTAGCTGTCAGTCAGGGTCAGCTCGATGCGGGCCTTGGGATACTCGGCCTGCATGGCGGCGACCCGGCTCTGCATCTCGGCCTTGCGCGCGGCGAAATGTTCGTCGTCGAAGTCACGGATGATGTAGTGCAGGGTGCTCTCCTCCACGGTGCCGCTCATCTGGGCCAGATGGAAGAAGCCCTCATACCCGTCGGTGCACTCCGGGGTCTGCCCGGCGGGCATGGCGGCGTGGAAGCGGGCGGCCAGGGTCTGGCTGTTGATCATGCTGCCCTTGGCGGTGCCGGGGTGGACGTTGTTGCCGACAAAGCGCAGGTTGGCGCTGGCGGCGTTGAAATTTTCATACTCCAGCTCCCCCAGTTCGCCGCCATCCACGGTATAGGCCCAGCGAGCCGGGAAGCGGTCCAGCGGGAAGCGATCTGCGCCGCGGCCGATCTCCTCGTCCGGAGTGAAGCCGACCCAGACGTCGCCACGGGGGATCTCGGGGTGGGCCTGCAGATGGGCGATGGCGCTGAGGATCTCGGCGATGCCCGCCTTGTCATCGGCGCCCAGCAGTGTGGTGCCGTCGGTGGTGATGAGATCCTGGCCCAGATAGTTTTTCAGGAAACGGTAGTCACGGATGGCGAGCACCTCATCCCCCTTGCCCAGACAAATGTCCCCTCCCTGATAGTGCTCGATAAGCTGGGGGACCACCTGCTCGGCTTCGTAGTCGGCGGTATCCATGTGGGCAATCAGGCCGATGGCGGGGGCATCCGGCTGGTTGCCCGGCAGGCAGCCGGTGAGGTAGCCGTGCTCGTCCAGGGTGACCCGGGTCAGCCCCATCTGCTGCATCTCATCTTGCAGGGCACGGGCGAAGATCAGCTGGCCTTCGCTGCTGGGGCAGGCGGGATTGGTCGCATCGGAGCGGGTATGAAACGTCACGTAACGCAAAAAGCGCTCAAGCAGGGTATCCATTGGCAAGCCTCAAACCTGTGATGAAGGACCATTGTGGTCAATCTTGCCGGGGCGCTTATTGCGTCAGCGCAGTTTTTGTCACATTTTTTGGCGAAGATGTGGTGTGAAGCGTGTAAGGTAGAGCAAGCGGTGGCTAGTGATATTCTACGTAGAATAAAATAACGATAAATCTGCATTTTTAAGCGTGTTGTCATTAGGCCCTATGAGATGTGCGGCGGGGTGCCACAAGGGCTCTGCCCGAGGGGGCCAATCCCGCGCTATTTTCAGGGGCAAGAATGACCTGCGGGTGAGCCTCGGCATCCCAGTGCCAGCCTCATCGGCAGCAAGATTTGATCGCCTTATTAAAAGCAGTTTTTGAACACTATTTTTTATTGTCACCGCTGGCGGTAAGTGTGTACACTCCGCGCCGATCCAAGGGTAACCCTGAAGCAGGCAGAGGCCGCCAGAAACCTGAAAGATCATACGCCTATAGGGCGAGGCACGCAGAAACGACAGACACTGCTGGGGTATGGTTTCTTTAATACCGGTTAGGCTCCGGTATCAGGGAGAACAACGGACACTCATTATCCATCTGACCGAGTGAGCCAATGGCTCATCATCTTCCCTTGTCATGGGCGGTCACGGGTATTGGGTTGGGCTGTGGTCGTGGTCGTCTATCAACACGCTTGCGTGCTGGCGCCCTCGCTTTCTTCTTTGAAACCTCCCTTGTCGTCGTGATGCTGCCGAATGATGAACTGACGGCGTGGCTGATGTCGTCTGTCATCAAAGTACCGCGGCGCTGTTTGCGCAGCACCGCATACCGTTGAGCTTGATGTAAAGCCACCAGCCCCACATCAAGACTCGTTACTTCCCAAAATCCACCAGGCAGCCACAGGCTTGCCGCGATGTGCAAAGAGATGGTCTGGATGTGACAGCGAGTCACGGTCGAGGTCAAGCGGCCCTGCGCCGCGGGCTCAGACAGATGACTTTCCAGACTCCAGCAGGCAGCGTTGGCTCGCCACGCTTTGCACGAGATGGTCTGGATGTGATTGAGGGTAACGAAGGCGGCCACTGGCCGCTCATTTGCGAGGCATAGCCCATGACTAACTGGTCCAGCAAGGACTCCTTGAAGGTCTACAACGTTCCCTACTGGGGTGCGGGTTTTTTCAACATCAATGACGCCGGTCATGTGACCGTCGCGCCCGACAAATCACGCCCTGACGCACACATCGTCATCTCTGATGCTATCGAACAGTTGCGTCAGTCCGGGCTGACCACCCCCGTGTTGCTGCGCTTCCCTGACATCCTCAAGAGTCGGGTCGATGCGCTGTTCAACGCCTTTGGTCAGGCCATCGAGAAGTCAGGCTATGAAGGGGACTACCTCTGTGTTTACCCGATCAAGGTAAACCAGCAGAGTCGTGTCATCGAGACCATCAGCCAGTCCTACAGCGACAAGCCCCGGCTTGGCCTGGAAGCTGGTTCCAAACCGGAACTGCTGGCCGTGCTGTCCCATCACCATGAGCAAGGCTCGGTGATCGTCTGCAACGGTTACAAAGACCGCGAATATATCCGCCACGCCCTCTTGGGCAACCTGATGGGCCACAAGGTCTATATCGTGGTGGAAAAACCCTCTGAACTGGAAATGGTGCTGGACGAGTCAGCTCGCCTCAACATCAAGCCCAACATAGGGGTGCGCGCCAAGCTTGCCTCCACCGGCTCCGGCATGTGGGAATCGAGCGGCGGCTCCATGTCCAAATTTGGCCTCTCTGCCTCCCAGATCCTGGCGCTGGTCGAGCGTCTGCGCAGTGTCGGCAAGCTGGATTGCCTGCAACTGCTGCACTTCCATCTGGGCTCCCAGATCGCCAACATCCGTGACATTCAGGGCGGGATCCGCGAGTGCGGCCGCTTCTATTCCGAGTTGCGTCGCTTGGGCGTGCCCGTCGACGTGGTCGACGTGGGGGGTGGTTTGGGTGTGGACTATGAGGGCACCCGCTCCCAGAGTCACTGCTCCGCCAACTACAGCCTGTCCGAGTACGCCAACAACGTGGTGTGGGGCATAGGCGATGTGTGCCGCGAGTTTGACCTGCCGCACCCGACCATCATCAGCGAGTCCGGCCGTGCCCTGACCGCTCACCACGCCGTGCTGGTCACCAATCTGATTGGTGCCGAAGGGGTGGAGATGAGCGACATCAGCGCGCCGGATGACGACGCCCCCACCATTTTGCAGAACATGTGGAAAGGCTGGCTGGATCTTCGCAGCGAAGACCCCTCCCTGCTGGAGATCTTCCACGACTCGGTGGCGGATCTGGGCGATGTGAACACCCAGTACACCATGGGCCTGCTCAACCTGGAGCAACGTGCCTGGGCCGAGATGCTGCACCAGAACACCTGTCTGACGCTCAAAGAGCTGCTCAACCCGGTCAACCGCAACCACCGCGCCTTGGCTGACGAGCTCTCCGAGAAACTGGCCGACAAGTGTTTTGCCAACTTCTCCCTGTTCCAGTCCCTGCCGGATGCCTGGGGTATCGGTCAGGTGTTCCCGGTGATGCCGCTGACCGGTCTCGATCGTCCGCTCACTCGTCGTGGCATCCTGATGGACATCACCTGCGACTCGGACGGTCAGGTAGAGCACTACGTCGACGGTCTGGGTGTCGAGAGCACGCTGCCGATGCCGGAGTACGCCGAGAACGAAGTGTGCCACGTCGGCTTCTTCCTGGTCGGTGCCTATCAGGAGATCCTGGGGGATCTGCACAACCTGTTCGGTGACACTCACTGCGCGGAAGTGTGTCTCGATGAAGAGGGCAAGATGGAGATTCGCAATGTGGTGCGCGGCGATACCGTCGATCAGCTGCTGCGTTACGTCAACATCGACCCCTCCGTCATTCGCGAGAACTATCAGCGCATCGTCTCCCACCCGGTGCTGGACGACGCGACCCGCAAAGCCCTGCTCGACGAGCTGGAGCTGGGTCTGCAAGGCTACGCCTATCTGGAAGACGAATAAGCCTCAGGCTTGTTCGCCCCGTCGGTGGAAACAAAAAGACGGGAATGAAAAAACGGCGCCTTCGGGCGCCGTTGTTGTTGATGGCATCCTCCTCTTCTTGAGGGCGGGATGCGGGGCGGCCAGCGTCATATGACGAGTGGCGGCGGGCCGTGCGCGGCTCGGGGCCCGGTGCCGGCAGATATCGGTCTCACTCCGCCTCTTCTCTTGATCTGCATCAAGCCTGACGCGGGCGGGGTATTTTACGGTCAGGAGTGATGTGGGTGACTGGTAACAAAAGGATGTGAAGATGGAACTGGAAAGGGACCCGAGATGCTATACCGACCTCTGTATCGACGGTAAGTGGTATCACTATGACCACTGCAGCACACATGTCTATATGCTGATGGGGGGCGCGGCACCGAGACTGGAGCTGACCCATGAGCCCAGCAGCGAGGAGGAGCTGATCACCATGCTCCAGCAACTGGCCCGCCTCTGAGCAGGGCTGTCTCATGGCCATCGGGCAGTGCGCCGCGATGGCCACCTTCTGTTTTTTCCTGTCAGCCGTTCGCCTTGCGGCCAAACAGTTTCTTGCCCATCTCCATCAGGGCGGTCGCCGCGGCGTAGCTGCTGTCTGACTTGCCAATCTCATCGGCCACGTAGAGGAAGTTGGATCGGTACTTCTCCACCGCCTCTTCCCGGCTGTGAGCATCGATAAAATCCTCTTCCACCTCGAATCCCTGTGCCAGCAGCGCCTCTTTCTCAATCAGAAAAGTGGGGGAGGCCATGTCGACAAAGGTGTATTGCTGCCGGTTGGATGCCGGGACGGTAAAAAACTGGTATCTAGCCATCTGCGATTCCTCGCCTGAACGGGTGATAAATGATGTGACCTTCTGCTCGCCGAACTGTCCCCCTGGCCATCTCATCAAGGCGCTAAAAAGTAACGTTCGAGTCTTTTTTGTCGTTCGAGCCTACCCGGTCCCACTTGGGGGCGCAAGGGGTACATGGGCCTTGTTTGCCAGACAACGCCATGGCGCCGCACGAGCCGCATCGCTAAAAAACCAGCCTTATCAGGGGGCTGGCGGCAAGGTTGTCGAACCCGCTATCAACCGGCGTCAGAGCACTGAGTGCTACACCCCGCAGGGGCGTGCACCGCGATGGCGGGATATGACCCTGAGCCGACAACGTCCGCTGACACAGGGGGGCAAGTGGTGATGTGTCGGTGCAGGCCGGGGTGGTATGAGTCAGACAAACCGGGCCCCGGAGAGGGGGCCCGTTATTGGGCGAACAGCGGGCCACGCGGCCCGGTTGGCGGCGGGTCAGTTGAACGCCAGGAAGGGCGAGACGCAGAGCAGCAGGCCGGTGACGATGATGATGTAGAGGGAGGCGCCCTTGTACTTGTGCAGCGCCGGTACCTGATAGACCAGATAGGCCGGGATGAGGCAACCCACCATGCCGAAGATGGGGCTGCAGATGGAGGTGAAGCTCAGCACGGGGGCGTTGAGCACAATAGCGCCCCAAGAGAGCAGCACGGTGAACAGCATGATGCCGCGACCCACCACTCCCTTGTTGATGCGCTCTTCCGGCATCACCCGGCGCAGCAGGTTCATGGCCAGCCCCTGACAGGCTTCACGAAAGCCCAGGTAGACGCCGAAGTAGGCGGTCATCACCGCGAAGATGTTAAGGGTCAGGCTGAGCAGCTTGAGGGTCTGGCCCGGCATGCCTTGCGCCACCATGGCCAACGCCGAGATGTTCTCTTCAGAGGCTTTGACCGCCTGCTCGTGGCCCATGGCCAGGGTGAAGGAGATGGCGTAGAAGAAGACCACCACGAACAGGATGCCGAAGGCGATGTTCATGGCGCGCATCGCCTTGAAGCGGGCCACTTCCAGCGACTTCTCCCGCGAGCGGTAGGAGATCACCATGGGGCTCAGGCTCTGGATAAAGAGGATGGAGGTGAGGGTAAAGGGCAGCATGATGATGGCGTCCTTCATCCAGTCACCGGCTGCCGGCATGGCGGTGATGTTGGCCGCATCCCACTTGTCGACCATCATGAGGCCGAGCAAGGCCACCACGCTGATCTTGGTCAGCACCATGAAGGTGGAGATCTTGAACAGCAGGTTCTCGCCGCGCGACGCCAGCGCCACCAGACCGCAGATCAGCACCAGACCGTAGAAGGGGTTCTCGGAGAGCAGGTGGCGGGTCACGCCGAAACTCTGCAGGAAGGAGGCGCTGTCATTGGTGATGGCGGTGGAGTAGACGAACACCCAGATCACCAGCATCACGAAGTAGAGGGCGCCGAGCAGCATGCCCCAGTTCTTGCCGAGGTAGCCCGTAATCACGCTGGGGTAATCCTTGCACTCGGGCGAGGTGGCCAGGGTATTGATGAAGAGGCGCTGGAACATGTACATGGCCGGGTAGCCGATCACCGCCGACAGCAGAAAGACCCACAACCCCATCAGCCCCACCTGTACCGGCAAAAAGACGATCCCCGCACCGATGGCCATGCCGATGCTCATGATGATCCAGCCCCAGTCGGTGCTGTCAAAACGAACTGCTTCTTTCCATTCCAGCGTGCCCGTGGCGGGCCCGGTGAGTGTCGTGCTGTGAGCGTCCATGGTTGACCTTGTTGTTATATGAGTGATTATTGGCGCAAATATAGTTGAATAAAAAGCCCTAAACAATGGCGGGTTTCTCCCAGTGGTTCAAATCGGAATGGCGCTCACAGTTTCTGTTAATACGGCGTTATCGCGCAAAAATCGGCTTTAAATTTATAAAATAGTTGAACGAATGGTTTTAAAAGCAAATAATGTTGCATGAAATAAGTTTCGCGAGTTCAACATTATTTGAATGCAAGTGGAGGCCATATGAAAACCATCATAACATCAGCCGCAGCACCCGATGCCATCGGTCCCTACAGTCATGGCACCGCCTATGGCGATCTCATCTTTACCTCCGGCCAGCTGCCGGTGTGCAAGCAGCTGGGCGGCGTGGTGGAGGGGGGGATCGCAGCCCAGACCCGCCAATCGCTGGAAAACCTGAGATCCGTGCTGGAAGCGGCCGGTGGCAGCCTGGATACCGTGCTCAAGACCACCTGTTATCTGGCAGAGATCAGCGATTTTGCCCAGTTCAATGCCGTCTACAAAGACTATTTCCAGAAAGATTGCCCGGCCCGCAGCTGCTTTGCAGTGAAGGATCTGCCGATGGGCGTCAAGGTTGAAATCGAAGCGATCGCCCATATCGCCCGTTAATGCTGATAAAAAGGTCCCGGTAATGAAGCAAGCATGGCAGCAGTATCTGCAGATTATTCAACAGGTTGTCAAACCGGCCTTGGGGTGTACCGAGCCCATCGCCGCCGCTTATGCCGCCGCCGTCGCGGCTCGGCAGCTGGGCTGTGAAGCCCGGCGCATCGAGGTCGTGGTGTCGGATAATCTCTACAAGAACTCCATGGGGGTCTATGTACCGGGTACCGGCAAGATAGGGCTGGCCATCGCTGCCGCCGCCGGTGCCATCGGCGGCAAGGCCGATGCCGGACTGGAGGTGCTGGCCGCCATCACCCCGGAGCAGGTTGCCCGTGCCCAGAGCCTGATCGATGCCGGCGGCGTTCAGGTCAGCCGCACCGAGGCTCCCGAGTTCATCTACTGCCGTGTGACCCTGTTTGGGTGCGATGAGAAGGGGGAGGAGCACAGCGCCGCCGTGACCCTGTGCGGCGGTCATACCCGCATCGTCGAGCAGCGCCGCGATGGCGAGGTGACCTTTGTCGCCGATGAGAGCCTGCGGGGTGCCACTGGCGCCATCTGTGACGGTGTTGACATCAGCATCGCTGCCATCCATGCGTTCGCTACCCAGGTGGAATTTGAGCAGATCCGCTTCATCCTCCAGGCCTCCGAGCTCAACGGCAAGCTCTCCGACGAGGGGATGAAGCACCCCTATGGCCTGGAGATAGGGCGCACCATGCAAAAGAGCATCCGCGCCGGCTTCATCGGCGAGGATGTGATGAACCGCATCGTGATGCTTACCGCCGCCGCCTCCGACGCCCGCATGGGGGGCGCCAGCCTGCCAGCCATGAGCAACTTCGGTAGCGGGAATCAGGGCATCGCCGCCACTATTCCCGTGGTGGTGATCGCCGAGCGTTACGGCGCCAGCGAGGAGCAGTTGGCGCGGGCTCTTATCATGAGCCACCTGGGGGCCATCTACATCAAGTCCCACTATCCCCCCTTGTCGGCGTTTTGTGGCAATACGGTCACCAGCGCGGCGGCCGCCATGGCCATGGTCTATCTGGCGGGCGGCAGCCTGGCGCAATCCTGCCACGCCATCCAGAACGTGCTGAGCGACAGCGCCGGCATGGTGTGTGACGGCGCGAAAGCCTCCTGCGCCATGAAGGTGAGCACCTCCTCCGGCGCGGCCGTGCGCGGTTTCCTGATGGCCATCAACAGCCACTCGGTGTCCGGGCAGGGGATCGTCTCGCACGATGTCGAGCAAACTATCAAAAATATCGGGCAGATGGTAAAAGACGGCATGTCTGCCACAGACACCACCATTATTGACATCATGTCTGCTTGATCACGTGACCTGGCTGCTGCCGGTGACGGGCAGCAGCGTTACCATGAAGGCCCCCATGAAACTGCAAGAGCTGACCCCGACTGACTTCGAGATCCTCAAGGCGATGGAGATCATAGTGGACGGCATCGCCGCCATGTATGGCCAGCACACCGAGGTGCTGCTGCACAGCCTGGATGCGCGCAATCCTGCCATCATCAAGATTGCCAACGGCCATATCACGGGCCGCAGTGTCGGGGCCCCCATCACCAATCTGGCGATGATGAAGCTCAAGAGCGGGCAGGATATCTCCAGCCCCTACATGACCAGGTGTGCCACCGGCAAGACCCTGCGCTCCCTGACCACCGTCATTCGCAATGGTGAGGGGCAGGCCATCGGGCTGCTCTGCATCAACACCGACATGGACGCCCCGCTGCAATCCGTGTTGCGTACCATGATGCCCGAGTGCCTACAGCACCATGAGCCGAGCACCACGCCGGAAGTCTTTGCCCGCAACATAGACGAGGCCCTCAACAGCACCATAGACACCGTCAATGCCGAGGTGCGTGGCAACGACGCCGTGCCCCCGTCCCAGAAGACCCGGGTCATGGTCAAGCAGCTGCATGATCTGGGGATCTTCGAGCTCAAAGACAGTGCCCAGATAGCTGCCCGCCAGCTCGATATCTCGGTGCACTCCATCTACCGCTATCTGCGGGAGATCAAGAAGGGCTGAGCCGGCTCACCCCGGCTGCTTTGGCAGCAAACGGGTCAGCCGTGCCCCGTTTTTACGCCCGGTTTTGCCTCCCTGTTTGCGTCATCCCCCGTGTTCATCTGCTATCATCGTCCCCCTTCATTTTTCTATCTATTTGAACGTGCAGGAGAAACCATGTCTCGACTCATCTATCTGCTGCGCCACGGCCAGACCCGCTATAACGCCGAGCTGCGGTTGCAAGGACGCTGCAACTCGGACCTGACCCCCAAAGGGGAGGCGCAAGCCACCGCCATGGGCGCTCGCCTGCGCGACCTGCTGGATGACCCCACCCGCTGGACACTCTACGCCAGCCCCCTCGGCCGTGCCCGGCAGACGGCGCATCTGGTGTGTCAGCAGCTTGGGCTCGATAGCGATCGCATCGTCTGGGACGAACGGCTGGTGGAGCTGGGCATGGGGGAGTGGGAGAGTCGCCGGGTGCCCGAGCTGCTGGCGGCCCACCCCGAGCTCGACCTCGAGCAGCCAGACTGGTATCTGCAGGCCCCTGATGGCGAGACTTTTCAGAGCATTCAGCGCCGGGCCCAGGCGTGGCTGCAGGATGAGCGCATTGCCGAGCGCGCCATCGTGGTCTCCCACGGGCTGTTCGGCGCCATGCTGCGCGGCGCCTATGCCGACCTCGACTACACCACCACCTGGCTGCAGGAGCTGCCGCAAGATGCCTTCTACCAGCTGCAGGACGGTCATATCACCCGCATTGCCTGCCAGTTGCCCTGAGGTTGCCACCATGCCATGGGCGATGGTGGAAAAATGGCGTGAATATTGCTGAGTATTGCCGTATGTCGAGAGATACAACGCAGAGAGGGCATAATGATCATCGGCGCGGCTCAATATCAATTGGTGCAACCATCGCAGGTTGCTGGGCAAAGTAGGGCCCAATTTGGTGAACAACAAAAAAGCATCAAGCTTGCTGAGGATAAGGTCACCCTGAACGGCAGTCATGATGACGCCTCTCCCACTTACGATCGGTCTGGTCTGGTCAGGAAGGTGCCGGAACGCAGCCTGACCCAGATCGCGTTGGAGCACTTGTCTGCGCAGCGAATTGGACTCAGCAAAGAGAAGATCGAGGAGCTCGAGCAGCAGAAGAAAGAGGTTGAGGCGAATACCGATCTATCCGACAAAGAACGCCAGAAGTTGCTGGCGGATCTCGACCTGCAGAAAGAGGCGCTGATCAAGGAGGCAATTGAGCGACGTCAGACCGGTGACGATGAAGAGCAACAATCCAATCCTTCTTCTGGCAATGCCGCTGAATAAAGATGCCATGGGCGGCAATAGTTTGCCGCTTTAATGTTTGCTCCATTTTCCCCGGTGGTCTTTTCCATTTTCGGCGGCGGGCTACACATACGGAAACCCGTCTTTGCCGCAGTTCAACACATCAGAACACCTTGTCGCGGCAAGATAAGGCATCTTATATCCCAGATTTCTGGTGATGCGAAAGGAAGGGCTGACGCACAGGAAGAAGGTCTCGAGGTATCACAGTCATTCACTGGCGAAGGCGGCAATGTATCGATTCAAGCCGTTGCTGGCGGGCAAAATCACTCTGCGAAGATACCACGGTCAAGTAGGAGAAGTGATGGCGTATGTGAGCGCGATAAACACACAGAACACCCGTGGTCAGCCTCTAGGACAGCCCCGAGTGTAGCGGTCACTTGGGGCTTTGGAAGTCATGGCCTGCTGACTGATTTAGGTAGCAATACCGTGCCGACATTAATGAAAACAGCTCGCAGATAGGCGAGCTGTTTTATCTAACCGGAGTTAGCCAACCGCCAGCTTTGCTGCTTCTTTCCACATGAAAGGTGGCATCGGAGTGGTGAGGCGCCATTTAATGTTCATTGGCTGGCTGCCGCTGTGGGAGATGTACTCCACCTCACCAAAGTTCACAAAGCCAAGGGTGCGGCCAAATTCATCTTTGCTCTGCTCACGGACGAACAAAAACAAGCGCTTACCTTCTGTTCTGTGTTGAATGTAACTCAGCCCCTTACCCCGCTCGGGGCGAGCGCTGTTTTGGCTTTGCCAATGGAACAGTGACTCGTTGATGGCGTAGTCGTGATAACGGGTGGTCGGGGAGAAGTGCTGCTCCGTTTTGTTCAGGGTCACGAACAGCAACTCGATATTTTGCTCTGCGATGACATACACCCCTTCGCGAGCAGTCGGTTGTTGCGCGAAGGTGGTCGCGCCAAAGCCAACCAGCACCTGCTCTCTGGCATATCGGGCATGCAGTTGCAGCGGATTACCGGGAAGGTCTGACATGGCTCGTTGCTCGTGCTGCACCCGGTTGATCAGCATGGGCAGCAGATCTGCCAGCTCGGCCCTTAACGCTGGTTGATTGAGTTGTTTCAGGCTGTGCGCCAAGGAGCTAAAGCCTGCGTTGGGGCCGCTCTGTTGCCAGAAGTCGTAATGGCACATCAAGGCCATGCGCTCATCGTGCTCACCCGTTAAGGTAAAGGCGTCTGCGACCAAGGTTTGTAAGAATTTCAAGTAATGGAGCGCATCGCAGCCCAATAGCCGGGTTTTGATGGCCCGAGTGTAGAGGGTTGATAACTTCTCATCGCTCATTTCAGAAATGGTATGGTTGTGGGCCTGTTTGACCAAGGAGCTCCAGTTACCGCGCTTGTAGATCTCTTCAAGGCTGATGTGAGGGTAAAACTTCAAAAAGTTCGCCAGCGTCAGCGGTAAATTACAGTCCTGCGAGAAACGGCGGATCAGGCCCATGAGTCGCGAGGTATTGAGGGTCGCCTTCTTGATATTGCTCAGAATTAACTCTTGGGTCTGTTTTGATAACTCGATACGGCAGCCCAAGGGGGCATGAGGGAAGCCCTGTTTGATTTCGTGGCTGATCGCTTTATTGGTTTTACCCACCAGTGCCCGGAATTTCTGGGCAAAGTCATACTCCGCGCGAGCATTGCCAACGAAATCCAACACGGTGCAGCACTCTTTATTGCTCGCCAGCCGTAGGCCGCGTCCTAATTGCTGCAAAAAGATAGTTAGGCTTTCCGTTGGTCGTAAAAACAGCAAGGTATCAACTTCCGGGATATCGACCCCTTCGTTGAAGATGTCTACTACGCAGAGAATATTGATAATCTTGTTGCGCAAAGCGTGTTGTTTACTATACCGCTCGTCTCTGTTATCGCTGGTGAGGATGTCTGCCTTGATGCCCTTTAGTAAAAATGCCTTGTACATAAAATCGGCATGTTCACGGCTCACACAAAATGCCAGCGCCTTGATATTGGTAATATCGGTGACGATCTCATCGAGGCTCTGGACTATTTTCTGCACCCGCTGCTGATTGTGGGTGTAGATATTGGTGAGCTCACTAATGTCATAGCGGCCATTTTTCCAAGCGACTTGGCGCAAGTCAGTATCATCATCGATACCAAAATATTGGAATGGACAGAGATGACGACGATTAATGGCCTCTGGCAAGCGGATCTCTGCTGCGATGACACCACAAAAGTCAGCGAGAATATCACCGCCATCATGGCGCTCTGGCGTCGCGGTCAATCCCAACAGAATGTGAGGTTCAAAGGCGGCGAGCAAACCACGATAACTGGCCGCCGCAATATGGTGAACCTCATCAATGACGATGTAATCGAAATAGTCTGGGCTAAGGCGCAACGTCTGTCTCTTGATCAGATCTTGATCCCCGAAGCCATCATCTCTTTGGCGGCAATAAAGCCGTCCAGTTTACTTTGCAGTGTTTGCCAGCCTTCCCAGAGTGAGCTCCAGCCTGCAATCCCTGTTCG
>NZ_JAACGC010000040.1:0-40672 GCF_029237385.1 Aeromonas sp. 1HA1 | reverse complement strand
CGGCCGCACGATGAAGAGCAAAAGTTAGCATGATCGTTACCATGTTCGGGAGTCACATAGGAGATCAGATCCTGGAAATCGGGAAAAGTGCCAATCAGTTCACAATATTTGTGTATAAGAGTCAGAGGGGGCACTTAACAGCCCGCTGAATAATAACAGAGCCAGCCGACACTTCATCAGCGCGAGGCCTTTAATTGTGCCTTGTGCTGTTCCAGCAGATTTTCCGGCGGCGGTGGCACCTGCAGATAGAAGCCCTGGCTTGTCAGCGCCGCCATCACCCGGCTGGTCGAAGCAATCCCCAAGGGCCTGGCTGGGTCCAGCTTGGTCATCAATACCAGCTCAGGGCGACCAAATGTCCTCATCAGCACCTCGGGTACACGGGAAAAATCCTCTCTTCTTTCAACAAAAAGATAGGTCTCGGCTTTTTTGCGACTTTTATAGACTGCACATAACATGGAAATTGATATAATCCGACGGGTTTATTGCCTCTGATGGTGGCAAACTATAACATCAGGAATTGAATAACAATAACGGATTACCGTCTCTGTCTCGGGGAAGATTCATGGTTGAGCGCGATAACGAATTGAAAGGGACCACCTTCACTATTTCTGTGTTGCATATCAGCGATGGCAAGCCTGAGCGGATCCGCCAGTTGCTGGCGGCAAAGGTCGCCCAGGCACCCCTGTTTTTTAATTGTGCTCCCCTCGTCATCAATGTGGAACGGCTTGCGGATATTCCCGACTTCGAACAGCTTAAGGAGCTGGTGGAGTCTGAGGATTGCGTGCTGGTCGGGATCACGGGGACACAAAATGAGGCGATGAAGACGGCCGCCAAGGCGGCGGGGCTGGCGGTGATGGCCTCTGGCAAGAGCCGCAAGGCCGAGCATCCGCCGGAAAAAACACCCATCCCGGCGCCCGTGGTCGAGGTAAACGCCACCCCGGCGCCTCTGGTGCCGAGCAAGGTACACGTGGGCCCGGTGCGATCCGGCCAGCAGCTCTATGCTGCCGGCACCTCGCTGGTGATACTGGGCTCGGTGAGCCCGGGAGCCGAAGTCATCGCCGATGACAGCATTCATATCTATGGCACCCTGCGCGGCAGGGCCATAGCCGGTGCCAAGGGCAACACCCAGGCACGGATCTATTGCCAGCAATTACAGGCCGAGCTGCTATCCATCGCAGGCACGTTTCAACTGAGCGATGCACTGCCGGCAGGCCTGATACAACAGCCGGTACATGTCCGACTGGATAACGAACAACTCCGAATAGACCATATCAAATAGAGTTACAAGGAAGCGAGAATGGCGCGAATCATAGTCGTTACATCGGGTAAAGGTGGCGTTGGCAAGACCACAACCAGCGCAGCCCTGAGCACAGGTTTGGCTCAGCGTGGCCACAAGACGGTGGTCATCGATTTTGACATTGGCCTGAGAAATCTGGATCTCATCATGGGCTGCGAGCGGCGCGTGGTGTATGACTTCGTCAATGTGATCAACGGTGAGGCCAACCTCAATCAGGCCCTCATCAAGGACAAGCGCTGCGAAAATCTGTTCATCCTGCCTGCCTCCCAGACCCGGGACAAGGACGCCCTGACCCGTGAAGGGGTCGAGAAGATCCTGGATCAGCTGGCGGAGATGAAGTTTGATTACATCGTCTGCGACTCGCCAGCCGGGATCGAAGCGGGTGCCTTGATGGCGCTCTACTTTGCCGACGAGGCGATCGTCACCACCAACCCGGAAGTCTCTTCCGTGCGTGACTCGGATCGCATCCTCGGCATCCTGGCCTCCAAGTCCCGTCGTGCCGAGCGCGGCGAAGACCCGATCAAGGAACACCTGCTGCTCACTCGCTACTGCCCGACCCGCGTCAGCCGTGGCGACATGCTGAGCGTGCAGGATGTACAAGAGATCCTGGCTATCAAGCTGCTTGGGGTGATCCCGGAGTCTCAGGCTGTACTGCGCGCCTCCAACTCGGGGGAGCCGGTCATCCTGGACAAGGAGTCCGATGCCGGTCAGGCCTATGAGGATGCCGTTGCCCGTCTGCTGGGCGACACCAAGGATTTTCGTTTTCTGGAAGAAGAAAAGAAGGGCTTCTTTAGCCGACTGTTCGGGAGTTAAACATGTCATTATTGGATTATTTTCGTTCCAACAAGAAACAAAACACCGCACAACTGGCCAAAGAGCGGTTGCAGATCATAGTCGCGCACGAGCGTTCATCCAGAGGGGGGCCGGATTACCTGCCCCAGCTCAAACAGGACCTGCTCGAGGTGATCCGCAAATATGTGCAGATAGACCCTGACAAGATCACGGTCCAGCTGGACAAGAAGAGTGATGAGCTGTCGGTGCTGGAGCTCAACATCACCTTCGCCGATGACAAGAAGGGATGAGCTGACGCCCCATGCGTAACCCCTTCCCTCAATGAAGACCGGATCCTGTACCAGGATCCGGTTTTTTATTGTCACAAATGGGGCCGGCTCGCGGAGCAGATCTCGCCAAGGGAGAAGGGGCCAGCTAGAATAACGCGCCACCGTCCGGCATCGCCGGCGGGGCTTCTTTTTTTATTATCTGGAACAGACCAATGTCTTTGAACGACGAAATGCACAGCATCGAGGAACTGCTCGACACCGCCCTCGAACTTTTCATGGAGCTGGCCTCCGACAACCTGCCGGAGCAGGAGATAGCCCTGTTCAACCAGGCGTTCAACGATCGGGGTCTGCTGGCGGAGACCGATCCGGCCGATGACTGGGAAGCGGACGTGGGTTTTGCGGTGAGCGATGCCGAGTACGCCGAGATCTGGGTCGGGCTTGGCAATGCCGAGCAAGAGTATGAGCATCTGTTTGCCCGCATGCTGCTCTCCCGCCGTGTTGACGAGAAGTTCTGCCACATCGAATGGCTGCCCCAATAATTCCGGATCCCGATGATCCGCGCCACTACATCTGGGAGAACGAGCCCGTGCGACCCGCACTGGGGCGACGCCTGCTGAGCTGGCTCGGCAGGCTGCTGCTGGCAGCGCTGGTCAGCTCCATCGTCTCGGTGGCACTGCTGCGCTTCATCGATCCCCTCATGTGGTCATGGCGCATCGAGCGGGCCCTGTTTCCGCCCGCCAAGGTGGCCGAGGTCAAGCACGACTGGGTGCCGCTCGAGCGCATTTCGCGGGAGCTGCAGCTGGCGGTGATCGCCGCCGAGGATCAGCGCTTCCCAGACCATAACGGCTTCGACATGAATGCCATCAGCTCGGCACTCAAGCACAACCAGCGCAGCGAGCGGGTGCGGGGCGCCAGCACCCTCAGCCAGCAGACGGCCAAGAATCTCTTCATGTGGAGCGATCGCAGCTTCTTGCGCAAGGGGATCGAGGCCTGGTTCACCCTGCTGATGGAGCTGGGCTGGGACAAGTCCCGCATCCTCGAGGTCTATCTCAATATCGTGGAGTTCGGTCCCGGCATCTATGGCGCCGAAGCCGCTGCCAGGCACTATTTTGGCAAACTGGCCGCCCGCCTGACCCGCTATGAAGCCTCCCTGCTGGCCGCCGCCCTGCCCAATCCCTGGCGCTATCGGGTCAAGCCGCCCTCCCCCTATGTGCAGCAGCGTTCGGCCTGGATCCGCCGCCAGATGGGGCAGCTGGGCCAAGTCACCCTCAACAGGGTGCATCAGGCCGACTAAGGCATTCGGGCCCGGTAGGCGCACCTCAAACCTATGGGCTCGACCCCCTCACGCTCCCCGGCCACAGAAGATCAGTCAGAGTTCGGCGGGGAAGTCTCGGCCGGCGGGCCCAAATGACCGCCAACCGTGCCCTGGTGCAGCGGTAGATAGTGCCACCACCAGGCCTCCCGCCGTCGCTTGATCTGCTGTCGCCGCACCCGTCGCTTCATGTTCTCACTCCTGTGAACACGGACCGGGCTCAGCCAGCCCGGGTTAACCACCTCATCAACCATACCTCCTGTCCGCTTCGTTGGATAGGCAACAAGCGGCCATCCGCACTGGTCTGGCCGCCACCGTCAATACTTGCTACAGTAGCGAACCTCGATGTATCTGGAGTGATTTCATGGAACAGCGTACCCCGGATCAGCTGGTCGAATGGGCCTATGATCAGTTTCTTGAGCAGGCCGCAGACATGCTGGCCCCCGAACAAATCGTCGACATCACTCTGGAGTTCGAACAGCGTGGCGCCGTCGAGGCGACTCTGCCCAACGGAGACTGGTCAACCGAACTCGGTGTACCGGTCGACATGGAGCGCTGGGTCGAAGTGTGGGTTGGCTTGCTGGACCATCAGGATGAGTTTGAGGTGATCTATGCCACCTTCCTGCTGCCCCGTTATCTGAACGAGCACCATGTTCATGTGCGCTGGCACCGCCAGCAACAGGCATAAAAAAGGCGCCATGGGCGCCTTTCTTGTTTTTGTTCTTCGCTAAGCCTGCGCCGCTATGGCCGTGGCCAGACAGCGTCGACACCAGCAGGTACTGGCCTGCTGCATCGGCAAGGCAGGCAGCTGGCTGCACCAGCACTGATCTATGGTCTGACCGGCCGAGACGGCGCAAAACGCCGGTTCGCCACAGCCAGGGCACACATGGGTGCTTTTTGACCCATCCAGCTCTGCCATCACCGCCAGCTGGGCGTCGCTCTCCATGGCCGACCAGTGCCCTATCTCGGTCAGGGTACGGCCACAGCCGAGACAGAGCCCATCTCTGGCCTGACACTGGCCGATACAGGGACTCGGCACTTATTCGCCGTCCGGCGACGCTGCGGTCTCTGCCTCGACCAGCGTGATGCAGTTGTCTTCGATGACAATCTTACCCTGCTTGTAGAGACCGCCAATGGCCTTCTTGAAGGTGCCCTTGCTCATGTTGAACATCTTGTAGATGAGCTCGGGTTCACTCTTGTCGCCCACGGCCAGGCTGCCACCCTGCTTCATCAGCCGGGTCAGGATCCGGCCACCAGCGTCGTCCATCCGATCCATTCCCGGCTTTTGCAGAGTCAAGTCCAGTTTGCCATCATCACGAACCTGCTTGACCCAGGCGGTCAGCGGTCGCCCCGTCATCACCCGGCCAAACACCTCGTTCTTGAACAACATGCCGGAGTATTCACCGTTGACGACAGCCTTGATGCCAAGCGGAGTGTGTTCGCCCGGCAGCGCCGTCACCTCGTCGCCAGCCTTGAAGGGAGGCTGATCAGTGCGCAGGAAACGTTCCAGCCGGCTGGTGCCCACCATGCGCCCCTCGTTGTCGAGCATCAGGTGCACCAGATAGACGTGGCCCACCTGCATGGGTTTGTTCTGCTCACGAGTCGGCACAAACAAATCCTTTTTCATGCCCCAGTCGAGGAAGGCCCCGATCTTGTTGGCATTGACCACCTTGAGGCCGACTATGTCGCCCACCATGGCAAAGGGCTTGTCGGTAGTGATCACCGGCTCGCAGTCGGCATCCAGATAGAGAAAGACTTCCACACCGTCATCCTCGGCCACGCCTTCCGGCAGCTGACGCTTGGGCAGCAGCAGCTCGCCATATTCGTCGGCCGCAAGCCAGGCGCCCCTGTCTTCTAGCTCGATTACGGTGAGGGTGTTCATCTTGCCAATCTGTAACATGGTGATCTCTTCTTTCATTATCCGGATGGCCAATATTTCATTGCCCGTATGGGCGCGCATGTTACCTCAAGAGCGGTAACCGGGCCTAGTCCCCTTGCCCTTCTCCCACACGATTTTCGGGGTAGCCAGCTCGGCTTGTGGCGATATCATCGCCAGTCAGCCAGGGCTTGGCTGCAAATAACCCCACTTTTTGGTAGACTGTGCCGCTGTTAAAATCCAGAGGAACTGTCGATGAATCCATCCACTCGTACCCGTCATCTCAATCAATGGATCCAGACCCACAGTGGGCAGGACATGACTTACCCGGCGCTGCATGGTTTTCTGTGTGCCCGCCTGGTGGGACCGGATGCCCCTGACTGGCAAGCCCCGCTGGCGGGACTGCTGGAACAGGATGCCGAGCTGGATGAGAAGAGTGCCGAGGCATTGCACCACCTGATCGCCGAGCTGGAAGCACAGGCTGACGTGGCACAGCTCGCCTTGCCAAGCCAGTGCCGCCTCCCTACCGACAGCCCGGAGCAGGTGTTTGCGCAGAGCCACCCCCTTGGCCAGTGGTGTTACGGTTTCAGCCAGGGGTTTGCCTGCTGGCCCAAGCCGAAGGATCTGAACGATCCTACCACCCAGTACCGCTTCAGTCTGGCCGCCGAACTCAGCCTGTTTCGCGACAAGTCCATGGCCCAGATGCTGCACGTGGCGGCTGGCAGCGAGCTGCCCTTCATGGAATTTTGCAAACGCCAGCGTCAGAACATGAAGACGGCGCTCAATCAGCTGCTGCAGTTGGATGAGTATCAGGCAGTGCCCGACGCTCAGGCTGCCCTCGACAGCAAGCAGGCCGAACAGTGGCAACAGTGGTTCGAACTGGCCGATGCCTGCCGCGATCCCCAGGCTCGCCTTGGCTGGTTTGACAAGGTGATTGTCGATGCCGAGCCCCTGTTCGACGACACCTTCTGGCAACAGATGGCTGGCCACAGCTGGCGTGCCTACGAGGCCCGCCCTCTGCTCGCCGCCAGGGCCGGCCGGGCCGATTGCCTGTTGCGCCTCGGCCAGCTGGAGCAGGCTCGCCAGGAGTATCTGGCGCTGCTCGACCTGTGCATCGCCGATGAGCTGGGCTGCCGTTATACCCTCTCCAGTCTCTATGCCCTGCAAGGGGATTGGAGCGCCCTGCGCGCCTTGCTGGTCCGCTTCGACGAGGCCTCCAGCTGGCTGCTCTACAACAGGGCGTTGATGGCGTTTGTCTGTGATGGCCCCGAGGCGGCGCTGCCACAGCTGGATGCGGCCATCAAGGCCAATGCCCACGTGCCGGCCTGTCTGCTGGGTCAGCGCAAGCTGCCCAAGCAAGAGCCCCAGAGCTGGCAGGCAGGCAGTCGCGATGAGGCGGCGCGCTACACGTTGCAGAGCCGCGAGGCTTGGCTCAAGCACAACGCCTTGATTTGGCTGCGTAAAGGCTGACCAGCCCGAGGCAAAACCAGCCTCGAACAGACCCGGTTGCGGCGGATGACGTGCGCAACCGCACATTTCTCTGGTGCTTGTTCAGACAAATGTCCTTGTGTTACGTATCATCAAGGTCAAAGTATCAAGAGAAACTGCACCCGATGCAGCCGTCACAGCAGGATGTCATATGTCAAAGATCATAGAGCTGCTTGCGCACTACCCCCCCTATCAGCTGGTTCACGCCGCCGAAATGGTGCGCGATACCTTTGAGCAGTTTTACCAGCAGCGCTATCAGCTGACGGTGCCCCAGTGGCGCCTGATGATGGTGCTCGGCCCCAACTACCCCATTAGCCAGAAAGAGCTGGTAGAGGCAAGCGGGATGGACAAGGTGCGGATCTCACGCGAAATCCACCGCCTGGTGGAGAAGGGGATCCTGTTTACCGAAAGCAGCGAACAGGACAAGCGGGTCAGCCTGGTGTCACTCACCCAGGCCGGGCTCACCTTGTTCCAGCAACTCAAGACCGAAGCGGGCAGCTGGCAGCATACCCTCACCGACTATCTGCCCACCGAGGCGCGCCAGACCATTCGCCTGCACCTGCAAAGCGTCAGCGACGCCATCGAACAGCTCCATCTGCTGGATAACGAGCACACGTCATGAACCTGAATAACGTCGCCACCATGGACATCAACATGCTGCTGAGCCTTGTCAACATGCAGCTGCGTGATCGTTTTGATGATCTGGATGATCTCTGCAAGGCACAGGAGATCGACCAGGAAGCCTTGGTCGCCAGGCTTGCCAGCGGCGATTTCCACTACCGGCCGGATCAAAAACAGTTCAGATAGGGATCCGGATCACAACCCGGCCAACGGCACTGGCTCTGGCGGTAAAAGCTGATATGTTGATGGTTGCCCCGTGCATTGACACCCAGCAACATGTATGGATACATCAAGCTGTCATACTCGGTGGTTAGCCTTTCACTCGCGACCGCTAGCCAAGGACGACCCATGATGCTCCTGACCCGACAGACCAGCCTGATCACCCTCTGTAGCCTGCTCATCATCAGCCTGTTTTACCCCCGCCTGCCCGACAGCGCCGAACAGTGGCTCAGCACCCTGTTACTGGGCTCCCTGGTCGCCGTGTGCCTGATGGTGGGCAGTGGCTGCCGCCGCTTCATTCGGGATTGACTCGCGCCCTCTGCCCCTGTTGAACCATGTCTCTTCGCCCGCACCAAACAAAACAACGCAGCCCAAGGGCTGCGTTGTTTTGTTTGACATGGCGGGTGCGCCATGGCCAGTCGTTTGATCAGAGTGCCAGAGTTTCCAGCTGCCCCTTGGCCTGCGCCATGCCTTTGGCTTGTGCATCCGGGCCCATCCCCATCCCCTCGGCGTAGATGAAATCCACCTCTTTGATGCCGATGAAACCGAGCACGGTACGCATGTAAGGGGTCACCAGATCGGTGGCGCTGCCGACGTGCATGCCGCCGCGGGGGCTTATCACCAGGGCGCGGGTGTTCTCTACCAGACCGACCGGACCGGTTTCGGTATAGCGGAAAGTAACGCCAGCGCGAGCCACCAGATCGATCCAGTTTTTCAGCTGGGTCGGGATATTGAAGTTGTACATGGGGGCCGCAATCACCACCAGATCGCTCGCTTTGAGTTCGGCGATCAGCTCGTCGGACTGGGCGATCACCGCCAGCTGGCGCGCATTGAGGTTGTCACCACCGCGCAGGCCGGAGGCCAGCTCGCCATCCAGCACCGGCAGGTTGAGGGCGGCCAGATCCCGCACGGTCACGGTATCGCTCTGATGCTGGGCGAGGAAGCCGTCGATCAGGGCGTTGGATTGGGAATATTGACCCAGGATGCTGGATTTGAGTACGAGGATATTGGCCATGGTGAAACTCCATTTGATTGTCGGTTGAACAGCTTGGCTGTCGATGGAGGTCACTCTAAACATTGTGCTTATTTGCTGATAGCGAAAATAGATGCTCAACTTATTCAAAATTTTTGATGCTAGGCCACTTCCTCGCCAGCCAGCCCCGCGGTCGCGCTTCAACCCTTGGCAGAACAAACGATTGCCGTTATGATCCGCCGCACTTTTTTCCAGCGACCCGGATCCCATGATACCCTCGCGCAGGCATTCTCCTCTGGCCGGTGCAGTCTGGATGATGGTGGCAGGACTCTGCTTCGCCGCCGTCAACAGCCTGAGCCAGTATGTCAGCTTCACACTCGGCCTTGCCTCTACCCAGGTCGCCTTCCATCAATACCTGATCGCCCTGATCTGCCTGTTACCCTGGCTGGTTCGTCACGGCCTGCGCCAATCCCTGATGACCAATCAGTTCCGGCTGCACCTGCTGCGGGTGTTGCTGGCGGTGATCGGCATCCAGCTCTGGCTGTGGGCACTGGCGGTGCCCGTTCCCATCTGGCAGGGGATCGCCCTGCTGATGACCTCACCGCTGTTTGCCACCTTGGGCTCCGCCCTGCTGCTCAAGGAGCAGGTGAGCCGGGCCCGTATTCTGGCCACTCTGGCGGGCTTTGCCGGCGCCATGCTGATCCTCGCCCCCTGGGCTGACGATTTCAGCTGGGCCTCCCTGCTGCCGGTGGCGGCGGCGCTGTTCTGGGCGGGCTACTCCCTGCTGGTACGCTATCAGGCGGCCAACGAATCATCCCACACTATCGTGGTCTACCTGCTTATCTTCAGTACCCCGTTCAACGCCATGCTGGCGCTGCCAGAGTGGCAGTGGCCCACCGAGCCACAATGGCTGCTGCTGGCGGCAGCGGGCATTCTGTCGGCACTCGCGCACATGTCCATCGCTCGCGCCTACAGCGTGGCGGAGGCATCCTTCGTGCAGCCTTTCGATTTTGCCAAGCTGCCGATGAACGTGCTGGCGGGCTGGCTGGTCTTTGGCTGGGCGCCTCCCGGTAGGCTGTGGCTGGGCGCCGCCATCATCATTGGCGCCATTACCTTGCTGACCCATCTGGAGCAGCGCGCTCACAAACCCGTTTCCTGAGGTACGCCATGCGTGCCTCTTTTTTTGCCCGCTATTCCCGCAATCAAGTGTGCAATAGCGGCCATCCACAGTGACCATCGACATCAGGAGAGATCGTATGTTTGGAACCGCAACCCGCCCCGGCGCCACCCGCGCCCTGCTGCTGGGCTCCGGCGAACTCGGCAAGGAGGTCGCCATCGAGTTGCAACGGTTCGGGATCGAAGTGATCGCCGCCGACCGCTACCCCAATGCCCCCGCCATGCAAGTAGCCCATGCCGCCCGGGTGCTGGATATGCTCGATGGCGCCGCCCTGCGCGAGCTGGTCGCCGAGATCAAACCCGACCTCATCATCCCCGAGATCGAGGCCATCGCCACCGATACCCTGGCCGCCCTTGAGCAAGAAGGGGTCAAGGTAGTGCCCAACGCCCGCGCCACCCAGCTCACCATGAACCGGGAAGGGATCCGCCGCCTCGCCGCCGAGACTCTGGGTCTGCCCACCTCCCCCTACCGCTTTGCCCAGAGCAAAGAGGAGTTTGTCGCAGCGGTCGAGGCCATCGGCCTGCCCTGCGTGGTGAAACCTGTGATGAGCTCATCCGGCAAGGGGCAGAGCGTGTTACGCGATCTCGCCAAGCTGGATGAGAGCTGGACTTACGCCCAGGAGGGTGGCCGCGCCGGTCGTGGCAAGGTGATCGTCGAAGGGTTCGTTCCTTTCGAGTATGAAATCACCCTGCTCACGGTACGCGCCGTCGATGGCATTCACTTCTGCGAGCCGATCGGCCACCGTCAGGAAGATGGCGACTATCGCGAATCCTGGCAGCCGCAGGCGATGAGCGAGCTGGCGCTGGCCCGCTCCAAAGAGGTGGCCGCCAAGGTGGTCGAGGCGCTGGGCGGCTATGGCCTGTTCGGAGTCGAGCTCTTTATCAGGGGCGATGAGGTGTGGTTCAGCGAAGTCTCCCCCCGCCCCCACGACACCGGCATGGTGACCCTGATTTCTCAGGATCTCTCCGAATTCGCCCTGCACGTACGCGCCATTCTGGGGCTGCCGGTCGGCACCATCACCCAGTACGGGCCGAGCGCCTCTGCCGTGGTGCTGCGCGACGGGCACAGCCAGAATATCCGCTATCAGGGGATTGGTGAGGCGTTGACGCTGGTACCGGGTGCCCAGCTGCGGCTGTTTGGCAAGCCGGAGATCGCCGGTCGCCGCCGTCTCGGCGTGGCGCTGGCCCGCGCAGAGGATTGCCCGGCTGCGGTGGAAAAAGCCAAAGCCGTGGCCGCCAAGGTCGAGGTGATGTTCTAAGGGCTTTTTTTGCCACCGTAAAACAAACGTTTGCCGATGTGATCGGGCGCAAGGGGCATGGCACTGCCCCTTTTGCATTTGCCGGTCAGGCTTATAATCCCCTCTTCAAATTTGTCAGGAGTACAAGATGCTAGCTGCGGTGATCTTCGATATGGATGGTGTTCTGATCGACTCGGAACCCTTTTGGCAACAGGCCCAGATGGCCGTTTTCTCCGAACTGGGTCACCCCCACACCGTCGAGGATTGTGAATCGACCATAGGCGTGCGCATCGATCAGCTGGTGGCACACTGGTATCGGCTCCGCCCCTGGGTGGGCCCCAGCCAGGAAGAGGTGGTGCAGCGCATCCTGGATCGGGTCAATGCCCTCATTCTGAGCGAAGGTCAGGCCAAGGCGGGTGTGCTGGACGCGCTCGACCTTATCGAGGCACGCGGGCTGAAAGTGGGTCTGGCCACCTCTTCCCCGTTTGCCATGGTAGAAGCGGTTCTCGGCAAGCTCGGCATCCGTGATCGCTTCCTGGCGGTGCACTCCGCCGAGGTGGAGCGATTCGGCAAGCCGCACCCGGATGTCTATATCCACGCGGCCGAGAAGCTCGGCGTCGAACCTGTGCACTGTCTGGCCATTGAAGACAGCTTTACCGGCCTGCTGGCGGCCAAGGCGGCCTCCATGAAAGCACTCATCGTACCGGATCCCGCCCTGGTGGGCGATCCACGTCTGGCCATCGCCAACTACCAGCTAAGCTCGCTGGCCGAACTGGATGCCGACATGCTGGCCAGCTGGGTCGCGTGAACGCGCGCGCGCGCCTGGGGCGCATAGGGCCAGAAAGCCTGAAGCACCCCACCTTGATCTTGGTCATAAACGTGCACTTGCTCGCGGTTAACCCCCTCCTGGCCGACTAGAATCAGGGAAGATAGGCGGCCAGTCGGCCCCAGGAGGTCACTATGATCGAGTACACCAGCAAGCGTATCGTCTGCCCCCACTGTGGCCACCACACCCGAGTCGAGCTGGATGCCAGCCAGGGGGATCAGGAGTTCTACGAAGATTGCATGGCCTGTTGCAACCCCATCCACCTGCGGCTGCACCGGGATGAGGCCCGCGACTGCCTGCAGCTGTTTGTGGATGCCGACGACGAGCAGCTGTTCTGACTGCGAATCACAAAAAACAGTCACGCGGTTTTGACTGCGAGCGAACGCGAACAAGGGATCACAAAGGGCCTACAGGATGCAGGCCCTTTTCTATGGCAAGTCGCCAGAAGCGAGCAAAACCTGGCAGATCACCCCGGCTGGCGCGCTGCCAGCACCCGCTCCACGGTATCGACGATGGCCTGGGTCTGGGGATCGATCTCGATATTGGTGTGCCAGCCCGCTTTGACCCAGCCCAGGTTGGTACGGGCCAGGGTCTCCGGGATCAGGTTGACGCAAAATGTGTTCTCACGCACCTCCCCCACGGTCAGGCTGATGCCGTCGATGCCGATGTAACCCTTGGTCAGCACATATTTCATCAACTCGGGGGCCAGGCGATACCACACCTGACGGTTGTTGGGGGTGTCGATGACGGAGATCACCTCAGCCGTGCCCATGATGTGGCCAGACATAGCATGGCCGCCAATCTCGTCACCAAAGCGGGCCGCCCGCTCCACGTTGACCTTGTCCCCCGTTTGCAACTGACCGAGGTTGGTCAAACGCAAGGTTTCCTGCATCAGATCGAAGCTGACCAGATCCCCTTCCACCCGGGTAACCGTCAGGCAACAGCCGTTATGGGCCACGGAGGCGCCGAGCGCCAATCCCTCGCCCCAAACCCGGCTTGGCATACGGATCACGTGGATGCGAAAGTTGGGCTGCTCTTCAATGGCCACCAGTTCGGCGGTCCCCTGCACTATGCCGGTGAACATGTCTCGTCTCCTGCTACGAAAAAAAGGCAGGTTAACCCCGCGTTGCGGCACTGACAAGCGCACCAGCTGACAAGCCAGCCCTCGATCGCTATAGTGGCGGCGTTTACATTCGGGTTAACGAGGAAAAGAAATGCAGGTATATCAATGTTGTGAGGCCATTCGCATCGCCTATAACCAGATCGGCTCAGGTGATCAGGGCTATGTGCCGCAGGCCATCGCCGCGACCATCAGGGCGCTCAACGCCGTGGCCTCTGACGAGCGGGTACCAGCCGACCTGCGCGAGCAAGCCGCCTATGCCGCCGCCAATCTGCTGATCAGCGATCACGAAGACGCCTGAACCCGCTACAAAGCCATGGCTCAACCGTTTCGCGATGGTTGATTTTCAGGCTAGAATGCCCCCCCGCATGTTGTCTCCCCGCAGTGGGGGGACAAAAGCCCATCCGTTACCCGCTCTTTCTCTTTTTATCTGATCCACTCGGAGGTGTCAGTGCAACGTTACTTGTCCGAGGCGAGGCAGCTCGTTCGTTTAGCCAGCCCCATTCTGGTGGCCCAGGTGGCCCAGATCGCCATGAACTTTGTCGATACCGTGATGGCAGGACAGGTCAGTGCCGTGGATCTGGCGGCTGTGTCGGTTGCCTCCAGCTTCTGGTTGCCGATCATCTTGCTGGTGCAGGGCATCATCATGGCGCTCACCCCCATCGTCTCCCAGCTCAACGGCGCCCGTAAACGGGACGAGATCCGCCCGGCCGTGCACCAGGGTTTCTGGCTGGCCCTGATGGTGACCCCCATCGCCATGGTGGCGCTCTATTTCAGTCCGCTGGCGCTGCACTTCATGGACGTGGATCCGGTCATGGCTGCCAAGACTGCCGGCTACCTGCACGCCATTTTGTGGGGCCTACCCGCCTTCGTGATGTTCCAGGTGCTGCGCAACTTCAGTGAGGGACTCTCCCACACCATGCCAACCATGGTGATCGGCTTTGTCGGGCTGGCGGTCAATATTCCCGCCAATTACATTTTCATTCACGGTCACTTCGGTATGCCCAAGCTCGGCGGCGTCGGCTGCGGTGTGGCCACCGCCATCGTACTGTGGGCCATGCTGCTGGCGATGATCGTCTACGTGAAGCTCTCCCCCCACTTCAAGAAGATCAACTTGTTTGCCCAGCTTGCACGCCCCAACGGCAGCCGGATCTGGCGCCTGTTTCGTCTCGGCTTCCCCATCGCCATGGCCATTTTCTGCGAAGTGACCCTGTTTACCGTGGTGGCCTTGATACTGGCCCCGTTCGGTGCAGAGACGGTGGCTAGCCACCAGATTGCGCTCAACTTCTCCAGCCTGGTGTTTATGCTGCCCCTCTCCATCGGGGTGGGTGTCACCATCCGGGTCGGCCACAGCATAGGGGAAGGCCAACCCCATCACGCCCGGGTGGCCGCCCGAACTGGTCTGATGCTGGGCATGGCCGTCGCCGTCTGCACCGCTGCCCTGACCGTGCTGCTGCGCGAACAGATAGCGACTATCTACACCGACGACCTGCAGGTGATCACGCTGGCCGCTACCCTGCTGTTCTTTGCCGCCATCTATCAGGTTTCCGATTCGGTGCAAGTGGTGGCGGCCGCTGCACTGCGCGGGTACAAGGATACCCAGGCGATCTTCTACGTCACCATCGTCGCCTACTGGGGGCTGGGGCTGCCGACCGGCATGATCCTGGGTCTGACCGACTGGCTGGTACCGCGGATGGGGCCGCAGGGCTTCTGGATCGGCTTTATCGTCGGCCTCACCAGTGCCGCCCTGATGCTGGGGGCGAGATTGCGCTACATCTACGGTCGTTTTGCTACCCCGGAGGCCTGCACTACCTTGTCGCGGGCCCAGTAACAGGGCGTTGGAAGCGACAACTCGCCTGCAAAATCAACAGGCTGCGCAAGAACTGGGCAAACAGTCTCCTTTGTGCGTGCGGCCTGTTGACAGCCTTGGGGGGCATGGGTAGTATGCCGACCACGTCAGCAGTGCTGGCGTAGTGAAGAAACAATAAAGTGGGTTTATAGCTCAGTTGGTTAGAGCACTACCTTGACATGGTAGGGGTCGTTGGTTCGAATCCAATTAAACCCACCACTTTTCTGTGATGCGTCCTTAGCTCAGCTGGGTAGAGCACCACCTTGACATGGTGGGGGTCGGTGGTTCGAATCCACTAGGACGCACCATCACAAAATACCGAGTATGCGTCCTTAGCTCAGCTGGTTAGAGCATCACCTTGACATGGTGGGGGTCGGTGGTTCGAATCCACTAGGACGCACCATATTCCCGTGAGTTGACCTCCTTCAGGTTCAACCTCATGCGAATAGAAAAAGTTGCCTGATGTGGGTTTATAGCTCAGTTGGTTAGAGCACTACCTTGACATGGTAGGGGTCGTTGGTTCGAATCCAATTAAACCCACCACTTCTCGCAAATGAAAAGCCGCATCGCGCACCCTGCGTCCTTAGCTCAGCTGGTTAGAGCATCACCTTGACATGGTGGGGGTCGGTGGTTCGAATCCACTAGGACGCACCAGATTAGAAAAGCCCGCTCATCGAGCGGGCTTTTTGCATTCTGCTTTACTGCCATCGCTTCCCCGCCATCCTGACACAGCCCCGCCCCTGGTTGCGGGTGCGACGTCGCTAGAAGAGATCCAGCTGCTGGCCGCAGATCCGGTCGAATGACTCGCCGATGAAGGGCAGTATGGCGTCGGCGATGGGCCTTAGCTGCTTGTCGATGTAGTGCTCGTAATCGATGGCGCTGCGTCTGTATTCCAGCGGTTCCGGGCCACCCAGCGTCATCAGATAGGCGATGGTGCCCCTGTGCTGATAACGCTGGGGCTGACCGCGGCGCAGGTTCTCCTCGTCGGCCAGCCGCGCCGCCCGCACATGGGGCGGCACATTCTTCTGATACTCTTCGAGCTTCTGGCGCAGCCGCTTGCGGTAGATAAGCAGATCATCGTGCAGGCCAGCCCGGGTCTGATCCACTATAGTGCGCACATAGCCGCTGGGGTCCTCATCGTGAAACACCAGCTCGTAGAGCCGCGTCTGGAATTGCTTGGCCAGCATGGTCCAGTCGGTGCGCACCGATTCCAACCCCTTGAACACCAGGTGCTCCTCCTCCCCTCGCCCCTCTTCCTGTTTTCCAACCAGGCCGGCGTAGCGCTTCTTGCTCCCCTTCTCCAACCCGCGAATGGTGGGCATCAAGAAGCGACGATAGTGGGTCTCGTACTGGATCTCCAAATGGCTCGGCAGGTCGAATTCACGCTTGATCAGCGCACTCCAGTTGTCGTTGATCATTCGGGCCAGCTCATGGCCAATTTCATCCGCCTGCTGCGGGCTTGTCTCCCTCCCCAGGTGGACGAAGGTGGAATCGGTGTCACCGTAGATCACCTCGAATCCCTGCGCCTCTATCCACTCCCGGGTCTGCTGCATGATGCTGTGGCCGCGCAAGGTGATGGAAGAGGCAAGCCTGGGGTCATAGAAACGACAGCCACCCGAGCCCAGCACGCCGTAAAAGGAGTTCATGATGATCTTGATAGCCTGGGAGAGCGCCTTGTTGCTGGCTGCCTTGGCCCTGTCCCGCGCCGCCCACAGGGTGGCGATAAGATCCGGCAGAAAGTGGCGAGTACGGGAAAACAGGGCGCCGCGAAAGCCGGGAATGGCCTCGTCCGGATGCTGCAACCCCTCTATCAACCCCATGGGATCGATGCAGAAGGTGCGGATGATGCTGGGATACAGGCTCTTGAAATCGAGCACCAGCACGTGACGATAGAGACCGGGTTTGGAGTCCATCACATAGCCACCGGGGCTCGCGAGCCCGCCATCGGCAGGCAGATTGGGCGCCACGTAGCCGCCGCGATGGAGCCGCGGCAGGTAGAGGTTGGTGAAGGCCGCCACCGATCCCCCCACCCTGTCCAGCTCAAGCCCGGTGAGAGAGGCCCGCTCGATGGCAAAGGGGATCAGGTGGCAGTAGTCGAAGATCTCCCACACCAGCCTGCAATCTTCCAGGTTGTAGCGGGCGAGCGCCTCCTTGTCGGAGTGGAACAGTTCGGTGATCTTCTCTCCCCGATTGGCCACATCCTCGATATCCTTGCCGCGACCGAGCAGCTCGCTTGCCACTGCATCCAGGCTGTAGCTGGCAAACTGCCAGGTGGCGCTTTTGAGGGTATCGATGCCGTCGAGCACCATGCGGCCCGGGATGATGACGTTGCCGGTCTGGGGATCGTTACGCGATGAGCGCCAGAAGCAGAGTTCGCGCCCCCGCCCGAGCCGCAGCCGCCGCTTGTTGAGCTCGGCGCGGCGCAGCAGCAGACGAAAATCGAAATTGACTACGTTCCAGCCGATCACCAGATCGGGGTCGTGCTGGCTGAACCAGGTTTCCAGCGCGCTCAGCAGGCCATTTTCATCCGCCACCCACTCGATGCGAGTCTCCCACGCCTCGGCACCGGCTTCGGGGGCGCCAATCATGATGACCCGCGCATCCTCATGGCTATAGAGCCCTACCGAGAAGAGGGCCCCGTCCATGGCACACTCCACGTCCAGCGACACCCAGGAGAGGCTCGGCGTCACCGCCTGCGGGGCGCAGCGCGCCTCGTTCACCTCCCAGTAGCCACGCTTGCCCCCCTTCTGCAGGGCATGGCCGCCAAAACGCACCCCGGCGGTGATGAAGCGCTCCATCAGGAAACGCTCCGGCAACCGGATATCCGCCTCGAAGTGCTCCAGCCCGCGAATGAGCAGCAGCTCGATGGCACGGTGAAAGGCGCTCAGGGTCGAAAAATAGCAGCCCACCACGGCACGCCCGTCGAAGGTGTGCATGGGCAAACGGCGAAATCGCCCGCTCACCCCAGCCCCCTTGAACAGCTCGGCCGCCTCCTGCATGTGGCTCTGCGGCAGGAAGAAGACGGGCTCTTGCCCCGGCACCACCAGCCGCACCGGCCCCTGCGCGCTCCAGAGCCACATCACTATCTCGGTGCGCCCCCCTTGCCCGGCACGGCCACGTACGTCCCGGCCATGACGGGTCAGGATGAAACCGTCGCGAGGAGGCGTGGCAGGAGAGGTGACAGTCACAGTGGGCTGGGTCGCAGTCATTCAGGATAAAGAGGTCGGCCTTGGGATGAGACTATTGTACGTTCATACAGTGCCTGGCCGCAATCGCCACGCCAGGCTGCGCGACAGGCGCCAAGCTGGTAAGCTCGACCCTCTGCCCATGCGCCGGGAGCCCAGTGATAACGGCCCGTTCCCTGCGCCTATTTGCCTACTACAAGGAGCCCTGGTGACACTCTATTCCCTGCTGGACCGGCTGACCATTTCCTACCAGCGCATCGACCATGCCCCCGTCTTCACCTGTGAGGAGGCGAGCACACTGCTGCCCGATCTGCCCGCCGCCAGGACCAAGAACCTGTTTTTGCGCGACCCGAAAAGTGAACGGCTGTTTTTGGTGGTGGCGCCGGAGGAGAGTCGGGTCGATCTCAAGGCGCTGGCCATGGCGCTCGGGGTCAAGCGGCTGAGCTTTGGCTCCCCCGAGCGGCTCAATGCGGTGCTCGGCCTCACCCCCGGCGCCGTCACCCTGCTCGCCATGGTGCGCGACACAGAACGGGCGGTGGCGCTGGTGGTGGACCAAACCATCTGGCATGCCGAACAGGTGCAGTGCCACCCGCTGGTCAACACCGCCACCCTCATCATCACGCTGGACGATGTGCGCCGCCTGCTGGCCCACCTGGGCCGGGAGGCCACCATCATGGCACTGCCGGTGCAGCCAACCTGACTCACTCAGATCAGTAGCGCGATCGACATCCTCGTCTCGAGTTCTTGATGAATCGAATCAGCTGCCGCCATCGTTCCGGTTGTGGTCGCTATCGGACTACAACAGCTCAAGCCATTGATAATGAGCGGGATGCATCTTGTCATCCAGCACTGTCATGGCGACCCTCAGGGTCGAGACACAGTGACCGGCAGGACAAAGCCCATAGAGACCCCTTGATGCAAAATCTGTTTTCCTCAGTACAGTTGTCGAGGCTGGTGCTGTTTGTCACGCTGTCGCACGTCGGTGACGCGGCCAAGCCCCGGCAGACGGCAGCGCTACGCGCATGACGGCCACCATAGTGTGCCGGGCCGCGCAACGTGCCGATGCGCCCGCCTATCGCCGTTATGTGGCCGAATGCGGTGAAGCAGGCCTGCCGCTCTATCAGGTGGCGCAGTTTGATCCCGATGGCTGGCTGCAAAGCCTGCTCCATCATGCCGAGGGACACCAGCTGCCCATGGGGTATCCGCCTACCACTACCTACTTTGCGCTTGAGAAAGGGGAGATCCTCGGGGCCCTGCGCCTGCGCCACGGCGACAATCCGGCCACCCGGGCGTGGCTTGGCCACATCGGCTACGAGACCCGCCCCTCCCGCCGTGGTGAAGGGGTCGCCCGTACTCTGCTGCTCTGGTTGCAGCAACATGTATTGACCAGCCCAGTGCTCATCAGCTGTGACGAAACGAATAGAGCCTCCCTCAAGATCATTGAATCTGCCAACGGACAATGGCTGGATCGCCGCTACCATGCCGGAGATAACTGCTGGGTGCGGTTTTACCGGATCTCTCCCTCTGGATGGCAGCCAGCCTGACTCAGTGCGGGCCCAATAAAAAGAGCGCCGCTAAGGCGCTCATGTTGTGACTGATGAGGTGATGATGGCGGGGATCAGTAGCTGTCTTCCTGCTCGGCGTTCATTCGGGCCAGACGGGCATGGGCTTCCTCTTCGGCGCTCTCGATTTCATGCAGCACGGCATCGATGTCGATGGCCTCGGTGCTCTCCTCGAACAGGCCGGTCAGCTCGCTCTCCGGGGTCAGCTTGCCATCTTCGAACAAGGCCCACATCTCCTTGGCGTAGCGGGTATTGAGCAGCTCGGGGGCATACATGCCGTAGTAGTTGCGCATGTTGTTGACGTCCCGCTCCAGCATGGCCTTGGCCTGGTTGTTGGCGGCGGCATCCACCACCTGGGGCAGATCTATGATGACGGGCCCCTGGCCATCCACCAGCACGTTGAATTCGGAAAGATCGCCGTGGATGAGGCCGGCACAGAGCATGCACACCACGTAGCGGATCACCTTGGCGTGATCGGCGATGGCCTGCTCGGACGAGAGCGCCACATCGTTGAGACGGGGGGCCACGTTGCCCTCCTCGTCGGTGATGAGCTCCATCAGGAGCACGCCGTCGAGGCAGACATAGGGCTGTGGCACCCGCACCCCGGCCGCCGCCAGCTTGAACAGGGCATCGACCTCGGTGTTCTGCCACACCTCTTCGTGTTGCTTGCGACCGTACTTGGAGCCCTTCTCCATGGCGCGGGCGCTGCGGCTGTTGCGTACCTTGCGCCCTTCCTGATAGACCACAGCCTGCTTGAAGCTGCGCTTGGACGCCTCTTTATAGACCTTGGCGCAGCGGATCTCGTCACCGCAGCGCACCACATAGACGTCGGCCTCTTTGCCGCTCATCAGCCGGCTGATGACGTCATCGACCAGGCCGTCATCAACCAGAGGTTGGATTCGATTTGGAATTTTCATGGCCGCCCTTTTACCCTATTTGCGCATCAGAAGATAGCCCCTGTGGGGCCTGCGTGCATATCCCTGTTATCTGGCGCCCCGCGGCGCCCTAATTGCCGACTTTTTGCCCACCACATTGCTTGCAGGACAAGCGCTTGTCGCCGCCCTGTGCCCAACACGCCAACCGATGTCTTTCCCTTCAGGGTTCGGGTGGCAGACCGCGGCGGATCCGCTTAATCCCCTCTTCATAGAGACCGTCCGGCCCCTCCTGATGCTCCTGGGTTTCGAAGATCTTGAGAAACCACATGTACTGCTCGGGATAACGGCGCAACTGTCGCTCCACCATGCAATTCATGGCGTTGACGTCGGCGGTCAAATCGTCCGTGGGGTAAGGATCAAACGGGGGGTCAATCTCAAGCCGGTAGCACTCTTCATCCTCGTCGTAGCAGGCGAAGATGGGCACAGCCCTGGCGCCGGTCAGCGCCACCAGCTTGGGCAGTGCTGGCAGGGTCGCCTTGGGGTGGCCGAAGAAGGGGATGAACAAGCTGGCCTCGCGGCCATGATCCTGATCCGGCAGATAGAAGAAACTGGCGCCGCTGCGAATGGCCTTGATGGCCGGCTTGATGCCGACACTGCGCTCATACACCTTGCCCCCCTTGGCCCGTTCGCGGTTGATGTACCAGTCAAATACCTGATCTTTCGGGCTCTTCATCATGGTGCACAGAACAAGCCCCTCGTCGCTCAGGTAGCGGCCAATCATGTCCACCGCCCAGGTGTGGGGCACCACCAGTATCATGGGACGCCCGGCGGCCTGTTCCGCCGCTATATGTTCCCAGCCCCGCACCTTGATGCGGCTTTTAAGATGCGCTGCGCTGCGCAGGGTCAGCTCGCCAAAGCCCATGAAGGTCTTGAGGCCGGTGCGGATCGCTTTGAGCAAGAGGGTGCGGCGTCCGGCCGCATCCAGCTCGGGAAAACAGATCTTGAGATTGGTCTCGGCAATGTAAGCCTGCTTTTTGGAAAGGCGCAGCAACGCCGGGGCCATGGCATTGGCAAACCACCCGCGCACGCCGTGAGGCACCAGTGCCAGCAGGCACAAAAAACCAAGCGCCAGCCAACTGCCCCACCAGCGCGGATGGAGCAGACGGACATGAAATGAGGAGTCAAAAACCGGATCGTGTGAAGACATGGCCACCATCAAGTCATAAAAAATAAACGGTTATTGTAATTATCCTGATATTTTTTTCCACTTTGGGGTGCCAGGGGCTGCGCAAGCCCAGGCGTGGCGCCCACAAAAATGGCCCCGAAGGGCCATGACAAACAGCGCTGACACCCGCTCAGGGACGAGGGGGAAGATCGCCCCGGATCCGCTTAATGCCCTCTTCGTAGAGGCCATCCGGCCCTTCCTGATCCTCACGGGTATCGAAGATCTTGAGGAACCACATGTACTGGCCGGGATGGCGGGTCAGCTGCTGCTGCACCATGTCATTCATGCGACAAGTATCCGCCATCAGATCGGCGCTGGGATAATCCGTAAACGGCGCCTCTATCTCCAGACGGTAGCAGTAGTGCGCCTCGTCATAGCAGGCCAGCAAGGGCACAGCCCGGGCACCGCTGAGCTGCACCAGACGTGGCAGGGCTGGCAGAGTTGCCTTGGGATAGCCGAAGAAGGGAGCGAAGATACTCGCCTCACGGCCATGATCCTGGTCCGGCAGATAGAAGAAGCTGTGTCCACGCTTGATGGTTCTGATCACCGACTTGATACCGGCACTGCGTTCATAGACACGGCAGCCATTCTTGTCCCGCTCCCGATTGATGTGCCAGTCAAAGACCGGATTGCGGGCACTCTTCATCATGGTGCACATGGGCACGCCGCGCTGAGTGAAGTAGTAGCCGGCAGCATCGACTGGCCAGCTATGGGGGACCACCAGGATCATGGGGCGACCGGCGGCCTGCTCCGCCTCGATATGCTCCCAGCCACTCACCTGGATGCGCTTCATCAGGTAGGCGGGACTGCGCACCGTGAACTCACCAAAGCCGAGCAGGGTCTTGAGACCGATGCGAATCGAGGTCATCAGGATGGCATCACGCTCGGCTTGGCTCTTGTTGGCAAAGCAGATATCCAGATTGGTTTTGGCGATGTAGATCTGTTTCTTGGAGACCTTGAGCACCAGCGGCGCCAACCATTCTGCCAGCTTGTCACGCCAACGCGGCGGCACGAAGGCGAGCAGACACAGCGCCCCCAGTGCCAACCAGCTTGGCCAGTAACGCGGTCGCAATAAACGGGTCTGAAAAGAGGTGTCAAACACAGGATCTAGGGAAGACATGAATGAGGTCAAACGAAGAAAATGGGGTTGCATTGTATTCATCCTGACAGGTAATACCAGTGAAATTCATCATGAGCACCTCAGGGTGAGCGCTGGTTCAAAAAATGGATTCCCCAGCGGCAAAAAAGTCTCCTTCGACACTTAACAGCAGACAAAAAAGCGCTCCGACTGGCGAAGCGCTGCCACTAGATCTGGCCAGTGGAGTATGTCATCACCCATGCTCTTCTCGTTGACTGACCCCTTATCCCCTTGCTCTCCCACAGGATCTTGGCCTAGCGGCGGGCTCCATACCGAGCCATGCCGGACACCCTGCCACTCTCACCCAGCGGCAGGAAGAACATCAGATAACGCAAGGCCACGTAGCCGACAATCAGGGTGGCGACGCCCAGTTCGAAGTGGGCAAGCAGATTGATCTGCGCCACATAGTGGGTCGCTTGCGGCCACTGCGCCAGCAGGTGTCCCACCTTGAACAGGGCGGTGGCACCTATCACCAGCGGGAAGGTGAAAGCGGCATACCCCGGCGAGAACGGCAGACGCAGCAGCTTGAAGAAGGCGAGGTAGATGATGCCGGTCATCAGGATGGCGATCCCCAGCAGCACGGCCACCAGCAGCAGGGAAGGATCCTCGGTCACCGTCAGGTAGCCCGCCAGTGACAGGCTGGCAGGGGCTGCCAGAATGGCGATGGTCGGCTTGGCGGCATCCGGCACTTCATGGCTGAAGATAAGGCGGTAGAGCATCAACGGCAACATCAGGCCGTAGCAGAGCAGGCCGAACCAGAGCAGAGCATCGGCCAGCACGGCAAACTGGCCGCCAGGAAAGGCGACGTCAGCCACGATAATGCCCACCGGCGGCACAAACCAGCTCGGCACCATGTGATGGATCTCGAACTGCTTGGCCCTGTGCCAGATGAAGGTCGCCAGGAAGAGAAGGTGCAGTACCACGGCAAACAACCAGAGCCCCTCGCCCATGCCCGGGCTCAACATGCCAACGGCTTTGGAGACCACCATGGTGGCCATGGCATAGGTCGGCACCACGCTGCCCACCACGGGGTGAGCCAGATCCTGCCACAGCAGGCGCGGATGGAGCAGAAACTTGAAGGTGAGGATCACCAGCAGCACGGCGGCGACGGCGGCGCCCAGCAACTGCAGGCGACCATCGAACTGACCGGCATTTTCCCAGCACCAACCTAGACTGGCGATCCCGAGTGCCAGGCCCGCCATGGGGGTCGGGGCTTTGCCCAAGGATTGACGGGTGCTTGCGATCATGTCTGAAACCTCTTGTGAGAGACGATGGGCATAGGATAAAGAGCAGCTATCGTTTACGATATCTAAATGAATCGAACCAATCGTTCAGGCTAACCAAACATGAAGCTGACCCTGCAACAACTCAAGGTATTCGCCACCATCGCCCGCTACGGCAATCTGGGGCTGGCCGCCAACGAGCTCTGCCTGAGCAAGGGCGCCGTCTCCCAGTCGTTGCAGGAGTTGGAGCGCCAGCTCGCCACCCCCTTGTTCGATCGCATCCATCCCAGATTGCAGCTCAACAACGAGGGGCGCTTGCTGCAACCGGCCGCCGAAGAGCTGCTGACCCGGATGCAGGATATCGAAACCCTGTTCAGCCCGGATGCCGAGCCGAGCGGCCAGCTGCGCCTCGGCGCCAGCCAGACCATAGGCAACTACCTGCTGCCCACCCTGCTGGCCAGCAGCCAGCAGGAGCTGGGCCTGCCCCCCAGGGTCACCATCACCAACACCCATCAGCTCTGCCATCTGCTGGCCAACTTCGAGCTGGATCTGGCCTTGATAGAGGGGCAGAACCACCACCCGGATCTCGTCAGCGAACCCTGGCTCAATGACGAGATGCTGATCGTGGCCCACCCCGACCACCCCCTCGCCCGGCGCAACCGCCTGTCGCTCACCCAGCTGAGCGGTGAGACCTGGGTACTGCGCGAACCCCGGTCCGGCAGTCGCGAACAGTTCGAGCAGCAGATCCTGCCCGAGCTGCCCCGCTGGCAGGCGGGGCTGGAGCTCAATACCCTGGAGGCGGTTATGCTGGCGGTTGAAAAAGGGCTGGGGATCTCTTTCATCTCCCGCCTGGCGGTATCGGACAGGTTGCAGGCCGGTCGGCTGGTCGCCTTCTCCCTTGCCCGGCGGTTTCCCCGCCAGCTCTCCCTCATCTGGCATCGGCAAAAATACCACTCGGCCACCCTGCGCCGCTTCCTGCAGTTTTGCCGCGCACAAGAGGGTGCCCTGCCTCAACCTCAGGCGGTCACCGCAGGGGCACCAACGAGCAGATAGGGTGCTTGACGCCCCTCGTGCGCCAGCCTGTCTCTCGCCACTTCCCGCTCAAGCCGACAAGCGATCAGATAAAAAGAGAGGGCGCTCCGGCGCCCTCTCTGCATAGCCATGATCACGAGCCGACTTGCAAGCCGCGCTCGACCCACCCCAGCACGTCTCTGGTCAGGGCCTGCGGCACCCAGGGGGAGTCGTTCAATCCCAACCTGACACAGGCGGCGAAATGATCCGCCTCATGCTGCATGCCACCGCCTGCCACCGGCTGTGCTATGTCTCCCGGCCAGGCAGGCAAGGGATCGCCCGTGAGCCAGCGTACCTGTTGTAGGTTCCACCACTTGCCGACCAGTTGCAGGGCCCAGCCCTCACCGCCCAGATACGCCGCCTTGTCGAGATCCTGGACGATGGAGGCATCCAGCTCGGCCGCAAGGGGGCCGGTAAAGGCAAAATGCACTGACTCATCCACCTCGCCCGTTTGGCGTACCAGACGCACCTCTGGCTCCCCCGCCGGGAGATCCCGCTGCAGGCAGATCGCGGCGTAGAGCCAGAGCGGATAGACACCCACATCCCAGGCGGCGCCCCCGGCCAGTGCGGGATCAAACAGCTTGCCGTCTCGCGCCTGTACCGAGCCGAAGGCCGCCCGCAGCCGGTTGGGTGCCGGCAAGGCACTGAGCCGCTGGAGCAACGTGCGCATGGCGGGGAAGCACATCACCTTCATCGCCTCCATCAGCAGCAGGCCACGGGCCTGGGCGAGCTGCACCAGCGCATCCCAATCAGCGACGTGAGTCACTGCTGGTTTTTCCACCAGCACGTGCTTGCCCGCCAGCAACATCTGCCTGATCAGGGCGGCATGCTCGGGATGGATCACCGCCACGTAGACAGCCTCCACCTCCGCACTTGCCGCCAGCGCCTGATAGCCATCATAGGCAAGGGGTAGCCCCTGCTCCTCGGCAAAGGCCCGGGCCCGCGTCTGATCACGGGCGGCGATCGCCACCACTTGCCCCAGGCGGGCATGTTCATTCACGTCATGGCAGAAGCGACGAGCAATGGCCCCTGCTCCGGCAATGCCCCAGCGCAGTGGCGCCCCGCTCAGTCCCTCTGTTTGCATCCGTTCTGTCTCCTGCACGGGTTATGCCTTGGCCAGACTGCGCAGCCAGCGGATCTCGTCGCCCCAGATCGTCTCGTCGATGGTCTCCAGGATCAGCGGAATGCCGTCGAAGCGGTCGTCATTCATGATGTGGTGGAATACCGCCTCCCCGAGATTGCCCTGCTGCAGGCTGTGATGACGATCGACCCGGCTGCCGAAGGTGCACTTGGCGCCGTTGATGTGCATCCCCTTGAGATACTGGAAGCCGACGATGCGATCGAAATCGGCGAACACCTGAGCACAGGACTCAGGGGTACGCAAGTCATAACCGGCGGCGAAGGCGTGGCAGGTATCGAAGCAGATACCGACCCGACTCTTGTCCTCCACCCCGTCGATGAGGGTGGCCAGGTGTTCAAACGACCAGCCGAGGTTGGTGCCCTGCCCGGCGGTATTTTCGATCACCGCTGTTACCCCTTGGCTGCGTTCCAGCGCCCAGTTAATGGATTCGCTCACCAGTGTCAGGCTGGCCGCTTCCGGGATCTGTTTGAGGTGGCTGCCGGGGTGGAAATTGAGGTAGCAAAGCCCGAGCTGCTCGCAGCGCTTTATCTCATCGAGAAACGCATCGCGAGACTTGGCGAGTCCGTCGGGATCGGGATGGCCCAGATTGATGAGGTAGCTGTCGTGGGGCAGGATCTGCTCCGGGCGAAAGCCGGCTTTCTCGCAGGCCAGCTTGAAGGCGCGAATGCTGGCCTCCGACAGCGGCGCGGCCTGCCACTGGCGCTGATTCTTGGTAAACAGGGCGAAGGCGTTTGCGCCGATAGCCTCTGCGCGGGCTATGGTGTTCTCCACCCCGCCGGCGGCACTGACGTGGGCTCCGATATATTTCATGAGATCTCCTCTGCTCTGTGAGAGCGCCATTATGCCGATCTCCCCCGCCAGCGCCAAACCGGGATCCTCGATGGCCGCCATAGACGATCTGAGGCGGCCGCCGTGGTGGCGCAAACCAAGACCCTCGGGGTGAAGGCCCACGCCTTGCCGACAGCGCGGCCGAGGTGCGCCAGTGGCTGCAACGGGAGTGACAACGCGAGCGGTTCGACTTTCTGATCAACAAGGCCGGCATCCACGCCTGCGTCGAGCAAACCATAGCGCTGCAGTTCGATACCCTCTTGAACATTCACGGAAATCCCCCCGCAAATCCGGGGGTGCTCATCAGTAGAATTTTCCCGCACCGTGATTGCAGGAGGTTTGACATGAAAACATCACGCTTTCATGGCATCAACACTGCCACCGTCTCAAGAAGAGGTACGCCGAGGAACGCCTCAAGGCCGAGATCATCGCCGAGGTCATGGCAAACAAGTGGTGACGCCATCTGCCAGCCAGCACAATTGGGGCTTCGAATTATGTTTTCGCTACGAGAACGGCCCGGAGTACACAAGGGAAGCGCTTTTGTGCAGGGCAAAACGGTGGGGGATGACGCTGAGTGATATGCAGCCGGGACAACCCGCAGCAGAGTGCTTATATCGAGCAATTTAACCGCACGGTGCGCTACGGCTGGCTGGGCCAGCATCTGTTTGAGTCACTCAATGAGTGACAGGCGTTTGCAATGAACTGGCTGTGGGTTGATAACCATGAGCAACCAACTATCCGCTGGGCGGCGACACGCCCAAGCAGCATTTAGCAAAGGCTGCATGACCTCAACTGTTGAATGCTCCTAAAAATGGGGGGATTACCGGCTGAGCAATGATGTCTCAGCTCTCTATTACCAGTGCACAGATGCAAAATGTGGCCACAACTGAGTGGCCACCTTGGGCTTAACTGACTGGCATTCAGGCAGATACCTCCCTTTGTTCTATCAGGTCGGCGGCAGGTTCGTGAACGGGTGACTCATGCTGAAACTCATCCCTGCGATCTCACACCAAGGACTTTTTCGCACCTCCCTAACCAGAACGGACATTCTCGTCTCAGGCGCCCTACGCTGCGCTCCAATATCGCGGGGTGAATTCGGCCGGTTCAGCCGAGTGGTATCACACCGGAAAGATCTCGCGGCAAGCCGGGCGCCCCCAGAAACCTACGCCCATTCTACCAGGGCTTGCTGGCTGGCACTGACGATCGGGGCCCGCCGCTGCAGCTCGGCAGAGAATTGAGCGCCAAACTGTTCCAGATACTGACGTTGCAGCAGGCATTCATGGGGCGCGTTCACCTCGTACTCTATCAACTTGCCGGAGATATAGGGCCGCCACAGCGACGGCTGCTGATCCTCGGGACGCAGGATGTCGGTGGTGGCACGGATGAAGATCAAGTCGCCGTCGTAGCGTTGATAGCAGCAGCGAGCGAGCAGCTCCAGCATCAGCTTTGAGTCATTCACCAACCGGGTTAGGAACTCCTCGCCAACCTGGCTGCCGCCCAGCACCTCCTCCATGGCACTCTTTAACCCTTTGATGCCGGCGCGCGGCGCGCCGACGATGGCGCGAGTCATCCGGGTGATGATGGTGGCGTCGTCCAGTTTCAACGAGGCCGGCCCGCCTTGCAGCGGATAGCTGTCGAACATGCACAGGAAGCTGACCTCGTGGCCGTCGGCCTGCAGCATGGCGGCCAGGCGCAGCGCCAGATTGCCGCCCACCGACCAGCCGGCCAGCTGGTACGGCCCACGCGGCTGCACCGCCTGGATACGCTGTCGGTATTCCTGTGCCAACTCGTCCAGCGATCCGATGACGCGGTCCGGATCGCGCAGTATCGGTGACTGGATGGCGTACAGCGGCTGATCCTCCGGCAGGAAGGGCAACAGGCCGGCATAGGGCCAGGCGATGCCGCCGCCCGGATGGATGCAGAACAGCGGTGGTCGGCCACCCTGGACGCGCAGCGGCAGCATGGCGTCGAAGGGGTCGCTGAAAGCGGCTGGCCGCTCCAGGCGCTGAACCAGCTGGCGCGGGGTCGGGGCGGCCAGGAAGTCGGCGATACCCAAGGAGACGCCGAAGGTTTCCCTGATGTTGTTAATCAGCTGCAGACCTAGCAGCGAATGCCCGCCCAGCGCGAAGAAATTCTGATTGGCGTAGACCTCGCCGCATTCCAGCACAGTCGCGAACAGCCGGCACATGATCTCTTCTTCCGGAGTGCGCGGCGGCGTTTGCTCGCCGTCGTCCTGCAGCGTCGGCGTGGGCAGTTCGCCAGTGGCCAGTTTGCCGTTGGGCGTGAGCGGGAAGACCGGGACCACCATGATGACACTGGGGATCATGTGATGGGGCAATTGACGGCTCAACGCCTGTTTAAGCCCCTCGCTGTCCAGCTCCAGCTGCTGGTTGGCCACATAGCCGACGATGGCCGGGCCTTGAGGCAGATCGCGCAGCAAGGCGACGGCGTCCTCTACACCGCTACAACCCAGCAGGGCGTTTTTGATCTCGTCCAACTCGATCCGCAGCCCGCGCAGCTTAATCTGGTTGTCCTGGCGGCCTTGATAATGGATGCGGCCGGCATGGTCGAAAAATACGCGGTCGCCGGCCCGGTACATGGTGTTGCTGGGGTCCAGGATATCGGGGACGAAGCCTTTGGCCGTCAGCTCCGGACTGTTGCGGTAACCGCGGGCCACGCCGGGTCCGCCGATGAACAAGTCTCCCCAGGTGCCAGGCGGCAACAGCCGTTGCCGTGGATCCACCACGTAGAGCCGGGTGTTGGCGGTGGCGGCACCGATGGAGAGGTCGCCATCGCCATAGTCGGCGTTGATCGAGGTAGCGAAGGAGGTTTCGGTCGGGCCGTAGACATTGAGCAGGCGGCAGTGGGAGAAGCGCGCCAGCAGCGCCGGCGTGCAAGGTTCGCCGCCCAGCATCAGGACGGTGTCCTGCGGGAAGTCTTCGGTCTGGTGGTAGGCCAGCAGGCTGGGCGTCATCACCAGCAATTTGATGTTTTCCCGTTTCACCAGAGCGGCCAACGACTTGCCGGGCGCGCTGGATACTTTATCACAGATGACCAGCGTGGCGCCGGCCAGCAGCGTCATCATGATTTCCAGAACCGACATGTCAAAACCGGCTGCGATGAATTGCAGCACGCGTTGGCCGGCTTGCAGCTCAGCCGCCCGGATGGCGGTGTCCGCGATGGGCACCAGGTTTCGGTGAGTCACTTCCACGCCCTTGGGTTTGCCGGTGGAGCCCGAGGTGTAGATCAGATAGCTGAGAGCCGCAGGGGCCACGCGGGGGAGCGGGAGAGCGGCAGGCGGCAGTGCATCCAGCGCCGCAGCGTCCAGGAAAAGCAGTTTCTCCGGTGCGAGCGCGGTGTTGACGGCGTTGCCGGCGGTGACGATGACCGCGGCCGGCGCGGCATCGGCCAGGATGTATTCGATGCGGGCCTCCGGCAGTTCAGGATCAACCGGCACATAACCGGCGCCGAGCTTGAACAGCGCCACCGCCGCCACCGCCCATTCGACGCTGCGCGAGACGATGACGGCAACGTCGTCGCCGGGCCGCACGCCACGCGCCAGCAGCAAGCTGGCCAGGCGGTCGGCGCGGTCATCCAGCTCGGCGTAGCTGAGTTCGCGCTCGCCTTGGCGCAGGGCCGGCAGGTGACCATGGCTCCTCACGGAAGCAGTGAAGGCATCGGCGAAGACAGGTGAAGCGTCTGCCTGTGCCAACAACGGGTAATAGCGTTCGCGCTCGCCGGGCAGCAGCAACGGATAATCCTCGGCGAGGGTGTCCGGACCAGCGGCGAAATGCTCCAGCAACTGGGTCATCCGCGCGTAATGCAATTCCAGCGCCTCAAGCGGGTAGAGATCGGCGTTGGCGTTGAAGCCTATCTCCAATCGGCCGTCAACGTTGCGGTCGAAGATGTCTATACCGAGATGATCGGCAGGGCCGTTGGCGACGTTCTGAACCGTGGCTTCACAGCCATCGAAGCCCATGTCCTGCTCATAGGCAACGATATTGAGCAGGGTGTTGAACAGTGGTTTTTGGCCGCGTTCCGCGTACAGGTCGCGGATCATGGCTTCCGAACGATAGCCTTGGTGCAGCAGATGACGCCGCAACTGGCGTTGGATGTCCGCCGCGACCGACAATACCGTGGATTGTGGCGTAAACGAAATGCGCAGTGGCAATATGTTGGCCACCATGGCTGGGATCTCGCGCAGGGCCTTTAGCTGGCGGGCTGCTACCGGCATGCCCACCGCCAGATCGCTCTGGCCAGTCATCCTGTAAAGATAGGTAGCGCAGGCCGCAAGCAACACGCTGGACAGGCGAAGTCGATGCAAAGTGGCGGCTTCGCGCAACCCTTCCACCGCTGCGCCGGAAAAGGTCTTGCGCAGCCGGTTCAGCTTGCGTAGGGGCATGTCGCCGGGCACCAGCTGAGTGGGAGCGGGCAGCTCCAGACAGTATTGGCGCCAGTAAGACTGGTCCTTGAGATAGGACTCGCTCTGGCGATACGCCTGTTCTGCTTCGAAGACCCGGCTCAGCGGCTGCGCTGGCAGAGACTCGATTGCCTCGCCACGCGCCAAGCGGACATAGCAGTCGGTGATGTGCTTGAACAAGATGGCGTGGCCGAAGCCGTCCACCACCAAGTGGGACCCCAGCTCTACCATGCAGTGGCGGCGGTCAGCCAGCTTGACGACCAGAAATCGAATCAGCGGTTGATGGGCAAGATCCATATCGCTGGCCAGCAACGCCTCTAACATGGCCGAGTAGGCCTGCTCCGGATCCGGTGTGGTGGACAGGTCGTGCCAGGAAAAATAGGTGTCGTGCAGTGTCGAGTTGAGGCGTTGTCGGTATTGCCCGGTAGCCTGGTCCTTTTCGAACGCGGCGCGCACAGTTTCGGCCTGCTGGCACACGGTTCTGATGGCCTGTTCCAGCAACGATGTCTGCAAATTTCCGTTGAATTCTATCACATCACACAGGTGATAATGGAGGTTGCGGCCTTCCTGACCAATAGCGAGACAGACTTCCTGCTGGGCCGCGCTCAGCGGGCAGCTTAATTCTTCATTTAACATATTTAACAAAATCCTGATGGCGATTTTTTGGTTTGCAGGAGGTGGCCTCTGACAAACAGATGAGTTATAAGAGCAATAACCTAAGAGGCTTCCCCACTGGGGGATAAAAATAGTCCCACGTGAGCCCCATCTATGGCAATTTATTTTTTAATTGGTTGCTTAAGGAGGGTGCGAATGAGTGGATCGTGTCTTTATCATGAGTCACGGGACTGGAAGCAGGCGATGAGCCCATTTGTCCCTGATGGAATTGGCTGGCGCCTCTATCAACGCGACGTACCCGTGCGCCCAGTTTCACCTCGGGTTTTGCCAGCCAGGGTCTGACCCACCTCGTTATCACGTCATGATTTCCTGCGTAACTGATGGTTCTTCTCAACTCTGCTTGCTGTGAGCTTGTGACTCTCCCCCGCTTGCTCAGGGCCCCTCACTACCGGAGGTCGGCCCTTTTCATACCGCTATTCCAAAATCGGCTTCAAATTCTCGATCATGGGCGAGCGCGACCACAGCCACATTGTGGTGAGATCTCGCTGTGTCAGCCCATCACGCCTGCCCGCCAACTACCTGCGTGCTGAGCCTTGCGAACCGCCCTGCGTAGCGCAGCTCATGCCCCGTGAACGAGTAGAATGCGCAGATAACTGTCGTCACGCTTACCGATGCCCAATCAGGTTTGCTTGCCACCACTAGCATGTTGCCGTGGCGCCAGTGGCCACCAGCGCGCTCGGCAGTTGATGAGCCCATGGCGGGTCAATCTGCTGCAATTTGCTGCTACCCTCAGAGGCAAACCATTGAGGCGCCAGCAATATCGGGGCAATCAACGCGAAAGCGGCTTGCAAGCGACTCGACATCATCAAACCGGGAGCCAGATACCATGACCATACTGCCTGTTTACGCGGCCCTGCTCGCCCTGCTGTTTGTGTTGCTGAGCATACGCACCATTCGTACTCGCCACCGTCAGGGGGTAGCGTTGGGGCATGGCGATGATCCTGCCATGCTGCGGCCATGCGGGTGCACGCCAACTTTGCCGAGTATGTCCCCCTCGCCCTGCTGCTGATCTATTTTGTCGAATCCAGCCACCACACCCCCTGGCTTATCCATCTGCTGGGGGCCGCCCTGCTGTGCGGCCGCCTCAGCCATGCGTTTGGCATGAGCCGCACGCCAGAGAACTTCCGCTACCGGGTGGTAGGCATGGGGCTGACATTTACGGTGATCTTGGTGAGCGCGGCCCATATCCTGATCACGGCGCTGATCCCCTAACCGTTTGCCGGCCGGCTAAAAGCTGACTCGCGGACAAAAAAAAGCCCTGCCAGATTGGCAGGGCTTTTTAGATCAACCGATCAGCTGGGGAGAGAGGCTCCCGAGCCGCTTACTGGTTGTGGGTAGAGCGACGGGGGCGACGGGCCTGAGCCGGTTTACCCGCGCCATCAGCCGGACGCTGACCGCCCTGCGGCTTTGGCTTGCCACCGTTACCGGTGCGGGCACCGCCGGCGTTGCCGCCATTGGCGGAGCGACCGGCGCCCTGACGCTGGCCCTGACCCTGCGGACGCGGCGCAACACGGCGCTGCTCGCTCGGATCACGGGGCTCTTTGCGCAGCGGCGCGCCGATACCACGGGCGATGTTGTCCCGCGTTTCGCGGGAGGCTTCGAAACCGGCCACCTGCTCGCACGGGATGTTCTGCTTGGTCAGACGCTCGATGGCCTTGATAAGCTTGCCTTCGTCGGCTGCGACCAGGGAAATGGCGTGACCGGCAGCACCGGCACGACCGGTACGGCCGATGCGGTGAACGTAATCTTCCGCCACGTTGGGCAGCTCGAAGTTGACCACTTGCGGCAACTTGTCGATATCCAGACCACGGGCAGCGATGTCGGTCGCCACCAGCACCTTGACGTTGCCATCCTTGAAACCGGCCAGGGCACGGGTACGGGCACCCTGGCTCTTGTTGCCGTGGATGGCGGCGGCGCTGACGCCGTTCTTGTCGAGGGTCTCGGCAACACGGTTGGCCATGTGCTTGGTACGGGTGAACACCAGTACCTGCTGCCAGTCATTGCTGGTGACCAGATGGCTCAGCAGACCGATCTTGTTGGCCTTGTCGCACGGGTGCACCAGCTGCTCGATACGCTCGGCAGTGCTGTTGCGCGGCGCCACTTCGATCACCGCCGGGTTGTTGAGCAGGCCAGTGGCCAGCTCGCGGATCTCTTCGGCAAAGGTCGCGGAGAACAGCAGGTTCTGACGCTGCTTGGGCATCAGGGCCAGGATCTTGCGGATGTCGCGGATAAAGCCCATGTCGAGCATGCGGTCCGCTTCGTCCAGCACCAGGATCTCGACTTCGTCGAACTTGACGGCGTTCTGGTTGTAGAGGTCCATCAGGCGGCCAGGACAGGCAACCAGCACGTCCAGACCACGGCGAGTCGCCATCATCTGCGGGTTGATGCTGACGCCGCCGAAGACCACGTGGCTGCGCATCGGCAGATGCTTGCCGTAGTTGCGCACGCTCTCGCCCACCTGGGCGGCCAGCTCGCGAGTCGGGGTCAATACCAGGGCGCGGATCCGGTTGGGAGAAACTTTACGCTTGCTCTCCATCAGACGCTGCAGCATCGGCAGGGTAAAGCCTGCAGTCTTGCCGGTCCCTGTTTGGGCCGCCGCCATCAGGTCGCGGCCAGCCAGAACGGCGGGGATCGCTTGCAGCTGAATGGGAGACGGGGTGTCGTAGCCTTGCTCGGCAACGGCACGCAACAAGGGTTCGGCCAGACCGAGGGAAGAAAAACTCATAATTACCTGCTAGGGATAGTGGCGCCGGGGATTTGTGGTGGGGCTCCTCTGCTGAGCCGATGCCATCTCACAAGATCTGGGCCTATTGAGAAAACAACGATTTCCCCGGGGAGCAGAGCAAAGGGGAAAGAATAGAGGCGCAGTCTAACGGAGTTGCTCGGGATAAACGAGAAAAATGTGATGCTCCTCCCAGCACGAACAGAAAAGTCCCCCACTCCCCTGCGAATAATCCTGTTGATAACAGACGCACATACCACACTATTAACTGATGACACAATAACCACCCTCGCACGCATGGGGGGCAGAAGCACGGAATAGAAGAACAGAGTAACGAGGTTTAGCTATGACCACGCGATATTGTCCCCTCGGCAGTTCCCGCAGCAGATGGCAGACAGGGATCGGCATGCTGCTTCTGCTGCTAGCCCCTGCGCTGCAAGCCAGTCAGACCATGACCGTGGCCTGGAGCCACTGGCCTCCTTTTAGCCACATCGACAACCGGGGCGAGCTGGATGGGCTGGACATCACGCTGACCCGCCAGATCCTGCAACAAGCAGGTGTTACCCCCAGGTTTCGCGAGCTTCCCTGGGCACGGGCGGTGCATCTGGTGGAACACGATCAGCTGGACGTGGCGATGGCGGCATTGCCGCTGCCGGCTCGTCAGAAGTATGCCCGCTTCTCGGCGCCCTATCGCCAGAGCGCCTATGTACTACTGAGTCATAACCCCATCCCCGGTCAACAGGATCGCTGGGAGAAGCTCGATACCCTGCCGACCCTCTGTCACGAGAAAGGGCTCAAGATTGGCAAGCTGCGCGGAACTCGCCCCATCCATCAAATGGATGAGTGCCCCGCCCTCAAGGTGGCAACCGAGTACAATACCGATGATCGGCTGATCGATCTGCTGCTGGCCCATCGGCTCGATGGCATCATCATGGAGTGGCAATATGCCGGTTATCGGCTCTCCCAACTGGGTGCCAAAAGGGTGATCCGCTGTCAGTTACTGCTGCACCACCAACCGGTCAGTCTGATGTTTGCCAAGGAGAGTATCAGCGATGAGCAGCTGACCCGGGTCAATCAGGCCATCACTGCCCTGCCTAAAACCCATGGCCAGTTTTCGCCCCCCACCTGCCGCCTAGATGCGGATCCCCAGGCGGCCGATCTGCTGACCCGGCACCAACCATAGCTCTGCAACTGCCAACAGGCACTGCACAGACATGACAAAGGCGACCCAAGGTCGCCTTTGTCATTCGTGACCGCTCATCAGCCGATGATGCGACAGGGTGCTATACCGCTCAACGCAGTTGCGGGGTATGGGTCAACACACCCTGATTCTGGGCGCGGTGGCGCAGCAGGTGATCCATCAACACCAGCGCCAGCATGGCTTCGGCGATGGGGACAGCACGGATGCCGACACAAGGATCGTGTCGACCCTTGGTGATCATCTCGATGGCCTCGCCTTCGGTATTGATGCTCTTGCCCGGCACAGTGATGCTAGAGGTGGGCTTTAAGCCTAAGCTCACCACGATATCCTGACCGGATGAGATGCCGCCCAGAATGCCGCCCGCATGGTTGCTGGCAAAGCCGGCCGGGGTCATCTCGTCACGGTGCTCCGAGCCTTTTTGCTCTACCACTGCGAAGCCGTCGCCAATCTCCACCCCTTTCACCGCATTGATGCCCATCATGGCGTGGGCGATGTCGGCATCGAGGCGATCGAAGACCGGCTCGCCGAGGCCCACCGGTACATTGCGCGCAATGACCTGCACTTTGGCACCAATGCTGTTGCCCTCTTTTTTGAGATCGCGCATGTACTGATCGAGCGCTTCCAGCTTGCCCGCATCGGGGAAGAAGAAGGGGTTCTGCTCAATCTGCGCCGCGTCGAACGCCTCGGCCTTGATGGGGCCGAGCTGGGAGAGGAAACCGGTGAGCTCGATACCATGCATCTGCTTGAGGTACTTCTTGGCGATGGCGCCCGCCGCCACCCGCATGGCGGTCTCACGGGCGGAGGAGCGACCACCGCCCCGATAATCCCGCTGACCATATTTCTGGTGGTAGGTGTAATCGGCATGGCCCGGGCGGAACACATCCTTGATGTCGGAGTAGTCCTTGGAGCGCTGATCGGTATTCTCGATGAGCAGCCCGATGGAGGTCCCCGTGGTCTTCCCCTCGAACACCCCGGAGAGGATCTTCACCTCATCCGGTTCACGGCGTGGGGTGGTGTAACGGGAGGTGCCGGGCTTGCGCCGATCCAGATCTCCCTGCAGATCCGCTTCGCTTATCTCGAGCCCGGGCGGGCAGCCATCGACGACGGCGCCCAGCGCCAAGCCGTGGCTCTCGCCAAAGGTGGTGACCCGAAAGAGATGGCCAAAACTGTTCCCTGCCATGGGTGCTCCTTGCTGCTTAGCTCTTGTAAATCGCGAAATGGTCCTGGTATTGCTCCAGCTCGGCCTTGGTCATCACGAACACGCCGTGACCACCGTTCTCGAACTCGACCCAGGTAAAAGGCACTTCCGGGAACTGGGCTTCCAGGTGGATCATGCTGTTGCCCACCTCGACCACCAGCACGCCGTCATCCTTGAGAAAGTCAGCGGCATTGGCCAACAGGCGCTTGGTGAGCTTGAGACCATCGGAGCCGGAAGCCAGCGCCAGTTCGGGCTCGTGGCGGAATTCATCCGGCAGATCCGACATGTCTTCGGAGTCCACATAGGGCGGGTTGGAGACGATGAGATCGTACTTGTCACCCGCCGGCAGATCGCGCATCAGATCGGAGCGGATCGGAATGACCTGCTGCTCCAGACCGTGATCGGTGATGTTGCGCTCAGCCACGTTCAGCGCATCCACGCTGATGTCGATGGCATCCACTTCCGCATCCGGGAATTCATGGGCCATGATGATGGCGATGCAACCGGAACCTGTGCACAAATCCATGATCCGGGTCGGCTCATGCTTAAGGAAAGGGGCGAAGCGGTTGGCCACCATCTCGGCAATCGGTGAACGGGGGATCAGTACTCGTTCGTCCACGTAGAACTCCCAACCGGCATACCAGGCCTTGTTGGTCAGGTAGGCGGCCGGCACGCGCTCCTGCACACGGCGAATGACGAGCTCGGCGATGCGATGACGCTCGCTGGTGGTGAGGCGGGAGTGGCGCATGCCCGGATCCGCGTCCGGTGGCAGATGTAGCGTGGGCAGTACCAGCAGCACAGCCTCATCCCAGGCGTTGTCGGTACCATGTCCGTAGAAAATCCCGGCGTCGTTGAAACGACTCATGGCCCAGCGCAACATGTCCTGGATGGTGTGCATCTCGGCAACCACCTCATCGATAAATATCTTGTCCAAATCCACCTCCAAGTCGAGTAATATCCGGCCCGAGCACCCACTTACAGTAGCGGGCAAGACGCATACCTAATAAATGAGCATCTGATGAAAAAAACGCCCTCACCGACGATCGAGGAAAGCCTGCTGTTTCGCGATGCGGTCAAAGGTACCCGGAAAATTAAGCAAGATACCATAAGGGCCGACCTGCGCCCGGTCAAGCAGAAACGCGAACTGCGCGAAAGCCGCGAAAAGCTTGGGGTTGGCCACTTTTTCAGCGACGAGTACCAGCCTCATCTGGACGAGGATGGCCCGACCCGTTACGTGCGTGACGATGTGTCAAAATTCGAGCTCAAAAAGCTCAAACGCGGCATCTATCCGCCTGAGATTTATCTGGATCTGCATGGCATGAACCAGCAGCAAGCAAAACAGGAGCTGGCCGCCCTGCTCACCCTCTGCCAGAAAGAGAACATCCATGTCGCCTCCGTGATGCACGGCATCGGCAAACATATTCTCAAGCAGCGCATTCCCAGCTGGTTGGCCCAGCACCCCAATGTGCGAGCCTTCCATCAAGCCCCCCGTGAATGGGGCGGTGACAGCGCCATTCTGGTATTACTCGATATCGAAGAGTAGTTGGCCACGCATGCGCCCCACACTCGATATCAATATGTTATTGACAGTGGAGGTCGCATGTTTACTCAGGGTTCCCATGCAGACATACCGTCACCCCTCGGTGCCGATGCCATAGGTGCCGCCAGCAACAACTTGAACCGGGCATACCAGACTCGCCGTTTCTTGGCACTGTGTTCTCTGACTTTCCACTCGCCTTCACCAAACATCGTCAGGCCTGTCGAGTCGATGGTGATACGACCCTTTGAGGGCTGCCGATTAGCCACCTGCACAGTGCAAGCATGCTGCTGACCAACCAGGGTCGGGGGCACACAGTGGCCACTCGAACAGGGAGTTGAGTTGCCCCTGAGCTACTCGCAAAGTCAGATTGAAAATGCCTTTGAGCATCAGGAAGGTGCCGATGGTCTGGCCGGTGTATGGCTGGCTGCAGCCCCGTGGCACGTGATGGGCGTGGTGGAACCAGTTGTTCATGACATCCGCATCAACCCAGCACACGTTGGACGAGAGACTTGTTGTATTGAGACCTGTGGGTGATGGGGTGATGCGCCTTACCCATGAATGATGACGTAAAGGGTATGGTGGTGATCAGATCACCGCCCCCCCAGTTAGTTCCATTCAAGACATATGGATTTGGGCAACAATGTCCCCCTGAACCTAGAATTGCCTACTATAGTAGGTCCAGAAAATCCCACATTGCACAATAATTCTGTTGCATCTGTGGCATGTATATTTGTTCATGAACTCCATCATGCAGTCCGATGGTACGGTCAGGTGATAGCCCCTAATGGAGGGCATTGAGATTATGAAAAAGAAGATACCTCAACAGAAGGCGATATCTACACTACTGATATTAGGTTCGAGTTCGCTGGTTTTATTTACTCATGCCGGGTTTTCGGCACCTCTTGTTCTCGATGACCTGGGTAACGTAATTAATACTTCAACGAGTCTGGGGCAGATAACGGTTGGAGTGAACAACCCGGCCTCATTGACAATTGAAAATGGCGCAGTGGTAGATACCAACCTGGTTGGCACATCAGCAGTGCGCATTGGCGGGAGCCAGGCTGGCTCATTAACCGTCACTGGAAATGGGTCAAGTCTCAATACCAACTCGTTGATTACGAGTAATGCCGCGGGTATCGGAACTTTGATTATCGAAAACGGCGGTAACGTGACCATAGCTAACAGTAGTGCGACAAAACCACTCACGATTGGAGATGGTGCCACGAGCTCTGGTGTGGTTATTGTACGTGGCCCCGGCTCCTCACTGGTTAATAACTCTGCATCAATTACTGGTATTGCACCGGGGATAAGTGTAGGCCATCTTGGCTACGGTGAGTTATCTGTCACGGACGGTGCCACCGTCAAGATTGCGTCACAATTACGTATCGGGGGAGGGCAAGGCAATACTTCATTATCGAGAAACAGTAACGGCAGTGTTTATCTCTCCGGGCCTGGGTCTACTATTGAGGCAGCCACTGTCTCAGTGCTGTCTCTTGATCAGATCTTGATCCCCGAAGCCATCATCTCTTTGGCGGCAATAAAGCCGTCCAGTTTACTTTGCAGTGTTTGCCAGCCTTCCCAGAGTGAGCTCCAGCCTGCAATCCCTGTTCGC
>NZ_JAACGC010000039.1:0-40820 GCF_029237385.1 Aeromonas sp. 1HA1 | reverse complement strand
GAACAGGGATTGCAGGCTGGAGCTCACTCTGGGAAGGCTGGCAAACACTGCAAAGTAAACTGGACGGCTTTATTGCCGCCAAAGAGATGATGGCTTCGGGGATCAAGATCTGATCAAGAGACAGGCACTGATTATCACCAGCCCACAAACGCTCATTCCACCGCGATCGCCTGATTACACGTCGCTAATCAGGCCTACAAAAGAGAGTGACTCGCCACAGTCCTTCAGGGTCGGGCTCCTCTTGGGGAGCCCGTATTGGCAGCTTAAAGGTAGTCACCCACATATTCGGCCCACTATAAGTTTTATTTATGAATTTCCCAAAAATGGCACTTATATCGTGTAGACCCATGCCAATCAGAGTGCAACGGTAGCCTCTCCCCCGCAGTAAGGCGGTTGTCATATACTCTTCCGCTTCAATGACACGCCGGGGAGGCGTTGATATGCAGTCACAGACTCACACTTTTCTTATCAATGGCAGCCCGCTGCCCTGCCTGCGAGCCGGATCGGGCGAGCCGCTACTGCTGATCCACGGCGCACTGGCCAACCATACCCTCTGGCTCGAACATATCGAGCAACTCTCACCCCACTACACCGTCTATACCCCGACCCTGCGTCACTTTGGCGAGGCGGGCAAAGAGGGGCCTTTCGGTCTTGAGACTCACGCCAGCGATCTGCTTGCCCTGCTGGAACAATTGCCGTGCGGGCCAGTGCATCTGGCGGGCTGGTCATACGGGGCGGATGTTGCCCTGACCGCCGCCTTGATGGCACCGGAGCGATTCCAAAGCCTCTATCTGGTGGAGCCGGGTTGCCCGGGAACGCTGGATGAGCATGCCATGGCTGCCTTTATGGCCGATGCCGGAGCCATGTTTGGCCCCGTGTTTGGTCAGGTTGGGGAAGGGTTGCTGCAAGAGGCCGTGGCGACCCTGATCGATGGCTCGGGCGGTCATGCAGGCTATTTTTCAGCGCAGCCGCTCAAGTGGCAGCAGGCGCAGCTGGCAGAGGCCGCCAGCCTGCCCAAGCAACTGAGCCAGCGCGAGCGGCCGGATTGGTCGCCAGAGCGCCTTGCCGGGCTCAGCGTGCCCACCTGCATCGTGCAGGGCGCAGATACCAGAGCACTGTATGCGCTGGTCTGCGAGGCGCTTGGCAACGCCATTTCCGCCTGCACACGCCTGCTGGTGCCACACACAGGCCACCTCTACCCTATCGAGCAGCCCGCGCTGTTTGTACAGCATCTGCAACGCTGGCTCACCACACAGCGATAAGCAGGGATCCTTCCCGCCCAGCCGGGGTTATCTGTACCCCAGCCGTGCTGGGTGCAGGCCGAGCCAGCCAGGCTGCCATGAAAAAGCCCCGCATCGCGGGGCTGCTTGTTATCGACAGTAGCCAACTCAGTTGACGGCGACCGGCTCGCTCATGCTGGCGGGTAGCGGAGTCTGGAACTCGCGCTCGGCCTCGTCGAAGCGATCCACCATGGCCTTGGAGGGGGCCTTGTCCAGCAGGCTGAACACCAGGATCGCCAACCCGGAGAAGAGGAAGCCCGGGATGATTTCATACAGCCCCAGCCAGCCAAACTGCTTCCAGATGATGACGGTCAGGGCACCGACCAACATGCCCGCCAGGGCGCCATTGCGGGTCATGCGCGACCAGAGCACGGAGAGCAGCACCACGGGACCGAAGGCGGCACCGAAGCCAGCCCAGGCGTAGCTCACCAGCCCCAGCACCCGGTTCTCCGGGTTCATGGCAACACCGATGGCGACCACGGCGATGGCCAGCACCATCAGGCGGCCGACCCACACTAGCTCTTTCTGGGAGGCATTCTTGCGCAGGAACGGCTTGTAGAGATCTTCGGTGATGGCGCTGGAGCAGACCAGCAGCTGACAGCTGAGGGTACTCATCACGGCCGCCAGAATGGCGGAGAGCAGCACGCCGGCAATCCAGGGGTTGAACAGGATCTTGGAGAGCTCGATAAAGACCCGCTCCGGGTTGCCGGTGACACCGGCTGCGTGCTCGGTGAAGGTGGCAAAGTAGGAGAGGCCGAAGAAGCCGATGGCCACGGCGCCACCAAGGCAGAGCACCATCCAGGTCATGCTGATACGACGGGCATTGGCCATGGAGTGGTGGGAGTCCGCCGCCATGAAGCGCGCCAGTATGTGGGGCTGGCCGAAGTAGCCCAGACCCCAGGCCATCAGCGAAATGATGGCGATGAAGTCCAGGTTCTTGAACATGTCGAGGTTGCTGGCGTTCTGTGCCGCCACCTGCACCATGGCGGTGTCGATGCCGCCGACGGCAATGATGACGAATACCGGCGTCAGGATCAGGGCGAAGATCATCAGGGTGGCCTGCACCGTATCGGTCCAGCTCACCGCGAGGAAGCCGCCGAAGAAGGTGTAGGTGATGGTCGCTGCGGCACCGACCCAGAGGGCCGTCTCATAGTTCATGCCGAAGGTGCTCTCGAACAGGCGGGCACCGGCCACCACGCCGGAGGCGCAGTAGATGGTGAAAAACAGCAGGATCACCAGGGCGGAGAGGATGCGCAGCACACGGCTCTTGTCCTCGAAGCGGTAGGTAAAGTAGTCCGGCAGGGTCAGGGCGTTGCGGTTCTTCTCGGTGTGAACCCGCAGCCGTCCGGCAACCCAGCGCCAGTTGAGATAGGCCCCCAGGGTGAGGCCGATGGCGATCCAGCTCTCGGAGATACCGCCGATGAAGACGGCGCCCGGCAGGCCCATCAGGAGCCATCCGCTCATGTCGGAGGCCCCGGCGGAGAGGGCGGTGACCCAGCTCCCCATGCGGCGGCCGCCGAGAATATAGTCGTCAAAGTTGCGGGTGGCGCGATAGGCGATAAAACCTATCAGGACCATCCCGAGGATATACACCAAAAAGGTGATAAGCATTGGGGTGCTGGCTGTCATTCAAAACTCCATTAGGTAACGTGTGTACCCGTTCTGACGACGGGCTCTTCCTTAAAAAACCGCCCTAGCTTAATCAGCAGATCCCATGACCTCAACCACTTTTAACAAATAAAAAACACAATATAAACGTTTCATCTTTAACTAACGAACCACTCAAGGAGCAGTACGCCAGATTTTATCCTGATGCAGCAAACGCTTATCGGGTCGCCCTGCCCCATGCTCCTACCGGCATGGCGGTAAAAAAAGCCCCGACCAACGATCGGGGCTTGAGACGATGAACGACAGGATCAGCGATTGATGGCAATCGGCATGCCGCTGCGCTGCTCCAGCGCCTGCTTGACCAGCCGGGAGTCGCTGTCGGCATGGGCGATAAAGCGGGTCGCGGCCTGGGTCATGGGCAGCGGAGCAGGCAGGCTGGAATTGAACTCCTCCTGGCTGCGGGAGAGCGGCTGATGCACTTCCAGATAACGGCGACCATCCGGCTCGACGGTGGCCTTGATGGGCTGGTTGACGAACTGCACCCGCGCACCGACCGGTATCTTCCTGAACAGGTATTCGATGTCTTCGTTACGCAGACGCACGCAACCGTGGCTCACCCGCAGGCCGATGCCGAACTGGGCATTGGTGCCGTGAATGGCGTACATCTTGCCGATGTAGAGCGCAAACAGCCCCATGGGGTTGTCCGGGCCAGCGGGCCAGACTGCTGGCAGGCGCTCGCCACGGGCGGCATACTCGGCGTGCATCTTGGCGGTCGGGGTCCAGGTCGGGCCCGCCTTCTTGCGCTGCACGCTGGTCACCCAGTTTTCCGGGGTGTCGGTGCCGAGCTGGCCGATGCCGATGGGCAGCACTTCCACCACCTTCTTGCCTTTCGGGTAGTAGTAGAGGCGCATCTCGGCCACGTTCAGCACTATGCCCTCGCGCGGGGCATCCGGCAGGATCAGCTGATGCGGCACTATCAGCGTCTCACCGGTCTGCAGCAGCAGGGGATCCACTTTGGGGTTGGCCTCAAGCATGTTGGTAAGACCCAACTGGAATTTGGCGGCAACGGCTTCCAGCGGCTGGCCATTTTCCTCTGCCGGCACCACGTATTCCAGATTTTCACCCACCAGACGGCTGTTGGCCGCAGGCAGGGCATATTCAACAGCAAGCACTGGCGCGGCGGCCAGAACAAGGCTGCAGCACAGAGCAGCCGCACGATTGCGAAGGAGCTTCATAACTTTCCCATGATGATGACTTGATTGACGTCTCAGGGCTGACAGCTGATTCAAGAGGGATCAGGGGCGCGAAGAGAAGGCCGCCATTTTTCTCCTCTGCACACCAAATTTCAACTGGCAACTGGATACGGGTCGATGATTAATATGGCGTTTCCCCTGCCACCTCGACCCGTTTCCTCACTCCATTTGTCCCCTCTGCCAGGTGCGCATATCGTAACCTGTGGGAGATTGGTGCAACCGCAGATGAAATTGATCAATGATGGCGAAGATATGGTCGAAAACATCGGACTGGATCCCTTCGTAATCGGCCCAGGCGGTGGTCGCGGTAAAGCAATAGATCTCCAGCGGCAGACCGTCAGGGGTCGGTGCCAGCTGGCGCACTATCAGCGTCATGTCCTTACGAATACCGGTATGGGCCCGCAAGTAGGCATCCAGATAAGCGCGCAGCGTACCCAGGTTGGTGAGGTGACGCCCGTTGATGGGGCAGCTCAAGGCTTCGCTCAGCTGTTGGTTATAGGTGCTCAGCTCCTGCTCCTTGCGGCTGAGATAGGGCGCCAGCAGCTGGGCCTGCTTGAGCTGCATCTGCTCATCCACGGTCAGGAAGCGCACGCTGGTCATGTCGATATTGACGCTGCGCTTGATGCGACGGCCACCGGATTCTGTCATCCCCTGCCAGTTCTTGAAGGAGTCGGAGATGAGCGCATAGGTAGGAATAGTGGTGATGGTCTTGTCCCAGTTCGACACCTTGACGGTGGTGAGGCCGATATCGGTCACCTCGCCGTCGGCACCGTACTTGTCCATCTGCAGCCAGTCGCCAACGGTCAGCATGCGGTTGGCGGAGAGCTGGATCCCCGCGACCAGGCCGAGGATGGGATCCTTGAACACCAACATCAGCACGGCTGTCATGGCCCCCAGGCCGCTGAACAGGAACAGCGGTGACTTGCCGAGCAACATGGAGATCATCAGGATGCCGACCATGATGCTGCCGACCAGCTTGACCCCCTGGAAGATACCGCGCAGGGGCAGCTCCCGCCCGAGGCGGGGGGTATAGCGGCTCACCAACAGCATGCAGTCGAGCAGGGCAAACAGCGCCAGCAGCAGGAACAACAGGATCCATAACTGGGCCAGCATCTCGATCCAGTGCAGGCTCTCTGAGCTGCGCGGCAGCCAGATCTCGGCCTGACCGAGCAGCACGACCCCCTGAAACACCAGGGCGAGCCGGAAAAACAGGCGCTGCTGCAGCTGAGGCGGCAGCCACACCTGCTGGGTCTTGCCGAGGATGCCGACCAGCCGTACCAGCAGCACCCGGTGCAACAGCATGTGCAGTAGCAGCGCAGTAAGGACGATAAAGCCCAGAGCGATCACCAGTGCCATCAGACCGCTGACTTCGATCCCCATGTCGGTCAGCCAGTGAAAAAATATCTCCTTCATCCCTACCTCCAATGCGTGCAACAGTCGTCAGGGTACGTATCTACTATCCCATGTCAAATGACAAGCTGCTCATCCAGAGGCCGGAAACGACAACGCCCGGCATGAGCCGGGCGTTGATTGAGCGCGTAGGTGGCGTTAGCCGACCAAGCTCAGGGCATCGCGTGCGATCACCAACTCTTCGTTGGTGGGCATCACCAGCGCCAAGCGGCTGCCTTCGGCCGTGATGGGACCCTCGCCACCGAGCACGGCGGCATTGTTCGCTTCTTTATCGACCTTGAAGCCGAACAGGGCCAGACGATCCAGCACCATCTCGCGCACCATGGCGGCGTTTTCACCGATACCACCGGTGAACACCAGGGCGTCCAGACGACCCTCCATGGCGGCGGCATAGGCACCGACATACTTGGCCACCCGGTAGGTGAAGACATCCAGCGCACGCTTGGCGCCAGCGTCGCTCGCATAGTGGGTGGTGACATAGCGGCAGTCACTGCTCACTTCGGTCAGGCCCAGCAGACCGGACTCACGGGTGAGGGTGTGGTTGATCTCGTCCACGCTGTAACCGAGCTGGTCGTGCATGAAGAAGACGATCGCGGGGTCTATGTCGCCACAACGAGTGCCCATTGCCAGCCCTTCCAGCGGGGTCAGGCCCATGGAGGTGTCGACGGACTCGCCGTTCTTGATGGCGCAGACGGAGGCACCGTTGCCCAGGTGGCAGTTGATGATGTTGAGCTCGGTCAGCGGCTTGCCCAGTGCCTTGGCGGCCTCTTGTGCGATGAAGCGGTGGGAGGTGCCATGGGCGCCGTAACGACGGATGCCATTCTCTGTATAGAGCTTGTAGGGCAGTGCGTAGAGATAGGCTTCCTGCGGCAGAGTCTGATGGAAAGCGGTGTCGAAGACGGCCACGTTCTTCTCGACCAGGGCCGGGAAGACCTTGAGCGCGGCACGGATGCCGATGAGGTGCGCCGGGTTGTGCAGGGGAGCGAACGGAATGGCGGCTTCGATGCCGGCGATCACGCCATCATCGATGCGAACGGAGCGGGAGAACTGCTCGCCACCGTGCACGATGCGATGGCCGATGGCCACCAGCTGCTCGGCCAGAGAGGGATCCTGGGGCAGGATATGACCCACTATGTGGTCGAGGGCAGCCTGGTGTGCGGCGCCCGCTCCCAGCATGGCTTCGCCCTTGACCCCGTGGAGTTTCCATTTGATACGTGCATCATCCAGATTGAAGCATTCGGCCAGGCCGGACAGCATGTCCTCACCTGTTTCGGCGTCCATTACGGCAAATTTCAGGGAAGAGCTACCGCAGTTAAGGATCAATACCAACTTGCTCATGTTCTACATCTTCCTGTGCTTCGGCTTTGTGCCAACAGTGTCGTGTCATCCAGAAGTGGATGGGATTCCCCTGCCGGGGGCTTATGGTCGCAGGAAAGTGCGCCCAATTTTTCAATACGTTAAGTGCAGGTTCTGATGATGCCGTGCACTCATCTTCGCCATGCTGCGCCGGCGGTTACAGGCCAGCCAGCAGATCCCTGTGCACCTTGACCACCAGCTTCTTCACCTGAGCCGGCTGGTTGGGGGTACAGAGGGGGCGATGCAGCTCTCCCGGCCAGAAGATGGCGAAGTCGCCGGGCTGCAACGCCAGATAACTGGTCTGTTCGTCGTCGACGAACCAGAGATCGGGATGGGGATGATCGGCGCCTGCATTGACATAGGCATGAGGCCCGACACCTATCCACTCTTCACCGCGCAGCAGCAGCTGGATATCCAGATACTGCTGATGGAACTCGCCACGGCGATCCGCTGCCGGCTCGGTCAGCTCTTCACTCACCAGACAGAACAGCGTGAGGCCGTCGATCTCTGTCTTGCCGAGCGACGCATTCAGCCACTATTCCACGCTCTTCACCACCTCGACCATGATGCGATCCAGCGGGGTGGGCAGCGGCGTGCGCTGCAGGGTATTCAGACTGCCGGTAATCATGGCGAGCGGATCCTTAGGTGTATTCCGGCAACATCTTTGCCGCAAAATGAAAAAGGACCCTGTTCAGGTCCTTGTGTCACACCGTCTGCAATCCGTGCAGACAAGAGTCGAGCATGTGCTCGTGCCGAGCGTGATGAGGGCACTGTTACACACTCATCCGCAGCTTGCCAAGAGGCGCAAGCGTATTCGCCCAGTGATCGTACCAGCTGAAACAATATTATTCACTACTCCATCGCCGTCGACTTTGACCAGACGCAAAAACGGGAGCATCTGCTCCCGTTTTTTTCGCACAACCGGTGTCATTCAAACCTTGCGGGCGTTTTCCACCGGCTTGGCGTACATGGCGCGCCAGATGCTCTTGTGCTCTTCAGGTACCTCTGACTGACGGGTCAGGAAGGCCGCCTGCTCTATGGTATTGGCCTTGCCGGACACATCTGCAGCCAGATAGTTGCCCGGGAAGAGGCGATAGTTGCCCCAGATCGCCTTGTCGATCAGCGCCGCCAGTTCGTCCGGATCGCTGAAGCCCTCGGTGATGGGGGCGCCGAAGGAGACATGTACCCGCCCCTTCTGGCCGACGATGCCGGCGACTATGCTTTCGATGTCCTCGAACTCGCCCTTCTCGTAGCTGCCGTTGACTGACTTCTCGTACAACTCGCGCGCCTTGGCCTTGTCGGTGGGATCCACCTCGTAGCTGATGCTGACCGGCACTATGTTGAGGCTGCGCATGTAGTCGACGAAGTCGATTTTCTGCTTCTTGCCGTCCACATAGAACATCTTGAGGATGGCCGGATCCGTCTTGTCATCGCCATTCTTGGCGCGCCCTTCCTTCTGGGCGATCCAGATGGAGTGACCCTCGTGCACCGACTGGCCGATATAGGCGGACAGCTCGCCGAGCATTTTCATCATCTCCCGCGGCCCCTTGGCGGAGCGCTTGACGATGAAGCTCTTGTTGAGCTTCATCAACTCGGTGGCGCAGGGTTTGCGCAGCAGGTTGTCACCGATGGCGATGCGCACCGTATCAAACCCATGGGTGTGCAGCCCCCAGTTGACGAACGCCGGATCCATGGCGATGTCCCTGTGGTTGGAGACTAACAGATAGCCCTGCTCTTTCTTGAGGTGTTCGAGGCCGGAGAAGGTCACGCCCTTGGTGGAGGTGGCTATCATGCGGGACATGTAATGGGTCACCCCCATCTGCACCTGATGAATGGTGGTCACCTTGTACCACTTGTAGCGCAGGAATTGGCGGATCAGCGGGCGAATGGCCCAGCCAAGCCAGCTCATCAGGGAGCCGAAACGATACTTGGCGATGGCGCCGATAAATTCATCATCCTGGATCAGCCGTTCTATGGCTGCCGGCACTTCTTCATCGCGGTAGGGGCGAATGTCCGCGAATCTATCTACTTCAGTCACAATGTCAGCCTTGCGTGTAAGGAGCCGCGGCCAACCGAGTTGGCCGGGAAATTCAGGGCGCAATTTTACACGCTTTTATGCCAAGGGGTATGTGATGTGCGCAGATAGTGAGATCTGACCAGTGAAATGAACAAATGGCCCCGTTCGGGCCATTTTTTCAAGCTTCCACTGTGAACGAGACCATCATACCTGTGTCCTCGTGCTCCAGCAGGTGGCAGTGCGCCATGTAGGCGCGTTCCCTGGGCGCCGGGTGATCGAAACGCACCAGCACCTAACTGCGCCCACCCTCGACATTCACAATGTCCTTCCAGCCGGCACGGTGGGGCGCCACCGGCTGGCCGTTCTCGCTCAGGATCCGGAAACGGGTGCCATGGATATGGAAGGGGTGCAGCATCATGTCCCCCTCCCCCGAGATGATCCAGCGCTCGGTCTGGCCCAGCTTGACCGCAAACTGCGGGTCATTCATGGCAAAGGGCTGACCGTTGATCCGGTTGCCGCTGTGCAGATCCAGCGGCTTGGCACTGCCCTTGCCACCCTGCATCCCGGCCATGGTGCCTTGCATCCCAGCCATGGTGCCGTGCTGCATCTCCCCCGCAGGCATGACCATATCACCATGGTCCATCCCCGCCATACCACCGGCATCGCCTTGCGCTCCCTTCATCGCCCCCATCGCCATGCCCGCCTCGGCACTGCCATGATCCATGCTCATGCCCGCCATGGCAGCGTGACCATAGCGGCTCATCAGCGCCTGCATCCCCTGCCGGTCCAACTCGGGATCCATCGACAGCGTCAGGGTACGGCTCGCCAGCCCCTGCCACTCGGGCAGCACGGGCAAGGCGGCATCGAACGGCGCCAGCGTCATCCCCATCTGGCGCACCGGCAGAGAGATCAGATCGAACGGCTTGCCGTTGCGGGCATCCACCATCACCTCGAACCGCTCCCCCGGCAGCAACGCCAGCTCGCTTAGCACCACCGGCTCCGCCAGCAGACCGCCATCGCTGCCGATCACATAGAGTGCTCGCCCATCGCTGGCCGCCAGCGTGAGGGAGCGGGCATTGCAGCCGTTGAGCAGCCGCAACCTCAGCCAGCCACGGGGAGCGGCATGGCTCGGATACTCGACGCCATTGGTCAGCATCAGATCACCAAACCAGCCGACCGCCGCACTCAACACGTCCAGCTGGTAATCCAGCTGATCCTGGCCGTCCAGCCGCTTGTCCTGCAACACCAGCGGTATGTCGTCCAGCCCCCAACGCTGCGGCAGCGGCAGTCGCAGGCTCTCCTCATCGTCGAGAATGAAGAGCCCCGCCAGCCCCATGGCCACCTGATGACCGGTCTGGCCGTGGGTATGGGGGTGATACCAGCAGGTGGCGGCGGGTTGCTCGATGCGAAATGCCGCTCGCCACTGCTTGCCGGGGGGAATACTGGCCTGGGGGCCGCCATCTGCGGTGCCCGGCACCTCCAGCCCGTGCCAATGTACCGTGCTGGTCTCGGCCAGCCGGTTGCTGACGCAGATCCGTACCGCCTGCCCCTGCCGGGCTCGCAGCGTGGGGCCGAGCAGGTTGCCGTTATAGCCCCAGCTGTGGGTCGGCTGACGCCGCCAGTGCATCTGACCAGGCTGGGCGATCAGCTGGATCACCCCGCTTTCATCCGGTTCGAGCACGGCGGGAATGGGCAGGGCGGGCCGCTCGGCGGCGAAGGCCCGGCCCCACCAGGGCAGGGCGCCGGCTGCGCCGAGCGCGGTGGAGAGTTTGAGAAAATCGCGACGCTGCATGAGTCAATCCTCGTTGGCAGAAGCTGACCTTCAGCCTAAGCAGCCCCCCTATGGCAAGGTCAAGCCCTATCGGGCAGGATGACGGACAAACGCCAACTTGTCCGCTTGCCAGCAGGGCATCATACCCCTCAGGCCAGCGCCAGGCTGACCGCCGCCTCGGCGTGGATGGCCGTGGTGTCATAAAGCGGCACTGCAGCCTCGGCATCCCCCACCAGCAGGGCAATCTCGGTGCAACCGAGGATCACCGCCTGGGCACCCGCCTCGGCCAGCTCGGCGATGATGGCCAGGTACTCGACCCGCGACGATGCACGGATCTGCCCCAGACAGAGCTCGTCATAGATGATGCGGTGCACCCGCTCCCGCTGCGCCTCGCCGGGCACCAGCACCGTCAGCCCGAACTGATCCTGCAACCGCCCCTTGTAGAAATCCTGCTCCATGGTGAAGCGGGTGCCGAGCAGCCCGACCCTTTGTATCCCGCCCGCTTGCAGGCGACGGGCGGTGGCATCGGCGATATGGAGCAGCGGAATATCGATGGCAGCCTCAATCTCGGGCGCCACCTTGTGCATTGTGTTGGTGCCGATCAGCAGAAAATCGGCACCGCCTGCTTGCAGATCCCGCGCGGCCGCCGCCAGCAAGCGGGCGGTGGCGGGCCAGTCGCCGGCGTGTTGCAGACGCTCTATCTCGGCAAAATCGACGCTATTGACCAACACCCGCGCCGAGTGCAGGCCGCCGAGCCGAGCGCGCACGCCCCGGTTGAGCGCCTGATAGTAGCTGACGGTGGACTCCCAGCTCATACCACCCAACAGACCGATGCATTTCATGTGATCTCCTTGTACAAACCGAGCAGAAGGCGGCGCGCGTCACGTCGCACCGCCAATGGAATAAAAAAGGCCCCGCAGGGCCAACAAGACAGCCGGTAAAGGCCCGGGCTCACAGTCTGGCCCGAACTAAATCCAGATCATCAGCACGCAGGCCGCCGTGGCGAGCCCCATGCCCAGATTGAAACGACGCCAGCCACGGGCAGTGCGGATGATGCGGCGCACCTGGGCACCGAACAGCACCCAGAAGGCACCGGTATAGAGGCCAGTCACGAAAAAGATGCCGAGCACCCAGACCGCGGAGGGCCAGTAGGCCTCTCCCGCCAGGGTGAAGCCGCTGATGGCGGAAAGCGCCATCATCCAGGCCTTGGGATTGAGCAGTTGCAGCATGGCGCCCTGATGGGCAGGGATGAGCGGCCGGTTGCTCTGCGCCGGGCCGCTGGCGGTCGCCACCTTCCAGGCCAGCCAGAGCAGGTAGGCCGAGCCGATGAGCTTGAGGCCGTCGTGCAGCAGCGGCACCTTTTCAAACATGACGCCCAGCCCCAGCGCCGTGGCCAGGATCATCAGGTTGATCCCCCCGACGACCCCTACCAGCAGGGGAATGGTGCGGCGAAACCCCTGCGCCGCCCCGGCACTGGTGAGCAACATGTTGTTGGGGCCCGGCGTGGCGCAGGTGATGAGGGCAAAGCCCGCCAGGGGAAACACCCAGTTCAGATCCATCTCAACCTCTTGATGATACAAACGCCGGCTCGGCGGCAAGCCTTCTAATATGCAGAGCCAGCCCCGTGGCGACAAGTCAGAAATGGCTCTTTCTTGCCCGCCAGCACAGCGCGGCTCAATACCAGAGCATGACGACACAGAGCGCAGTCAGCACACCGAGGGAGCCGTTGAGGCGGCGCCAGCCCCGATCCGTGCTGATCCAGTTGCTCAGCTGATGGCCGAACAAGACCCAGACAAAGCAGACAGGCAGGGCAACCAGCACAAACATGGTCATCACGGCGAGCTGGCTCGGCCAGTAGCTGGCCCCGGTCAGGCTGAACAGACTGATGGCGGAGATCCCCATCATCCAGGCTTTGGGATTGAGAAACTGAAAACCCAGCCCTTCCAGCAGGGTCAGCGGACGGGCGCGTCGGGCCGGATCACCCGGTGTACCAGCCACGGCGATACGCCACGCCAGCAGCAGCAGATAGAGGCTGCCGAAGATCTGCAACCCCAGCCGCAGCAGGGGCCAACGCTCGAACAGAGGATAGAGCCCCAGCGCCAGCACCAGTTGCAGCACAGGCTGGCCCACCGCCACACCGATCAGGTGTGGCAGGGTGCGACGCACCCCGAAGTTGGCACCGGAGGCGGTCAGCATGAGGTTGTTGGGGCCTGGCGTACCGCAGGTGAGCACGGCAAAGCCAAACAGGGTGGCATACCATTCGATCGTCATCATGACTCCTGAATTGCACACATTGTATCGATACAATGTGCCATTCTTGATTGTTATTGAGTGTTTATTCACGCTATATTGCGAACAAATTTGGATCAATGGATTTATTGTCACCATGACAATCTGGACCCCGGACCTGACCTCCTTCGATGGCCCCCTCTATCTCAAACTGGTGAAAGCCATAGAGCAGGCCATTCAGAATGGCACCCTGTCACCACAGACCCGCTTGCCTACCCACAGGGCCCTGGCGGATCGGCTGGGCGTCACGGTCGGCACAGTCACCCGCGCCTATGGCGAGGCGGAGCGACGCGGCCTGCTGGCCGCCAAGGTGGGACACGGCACCTGGGTCAAGGAAGCGGGCATGGATCCGGCCAACGAGTGGGTGATCCGCAAGGAGGAGGGGCACCGCATCGAGTTGTGGCAGAACCTGCCGGTGCAGCTGGACAGGGCCGCCATCATACGTCCCATGCTGGGGGAGCTGGCCAACGGGGATCTCAATGCCCTGCTCGGCTACGACAAGGAGGCAGGCCAGCCCGGTCAGCGTCAGCTGTTCATCGACTGGCTGGCCGAGCAGGGGGTACACGGCAGCGAGGAGCGCCTGCTGTTCAGCCACGGCGCCCAGCACGGCATCATGCTCTCCCTGCTGGCCACCGGCTGCGTGGGGGAGACCATTTTATGCGAGGGGCTCAGCTATCCCGGCATGTTGGGCAATGCCCGCCAGTTGCAGAATCAGGTAGTGGGACTGGCGATGGACGAGGAGGGGTTGATCCCCGCGGCGCTGGAGGCCGCCTGTCGCACGCGGCGAGCCAAGCTGCTCTACCTCACCCCCACATTGCAAAATCCCACCACCGCCATCATGAGCCAGGCGCGGCGCGAAGCCGTCGTCGCCATCGCCCGCCGCCACGATCTGCTGATCATCGAGGATGACGTCAACGGCCTGCTGCCCCAGATCCCGGTGGCGCCCCTGATCAACCTGGCGCCGGAGCGGATCATCTATCTGGGCAGCCTGGCCAAGATCGCCTGCGGCGGCCTGCGGGTCGGCTTCGTGCTGGCGCCGCCCGCCCTGCGCAACGCCTTCGCCCAGGCGATGCGACTGTCGAGCTGGATGGTGAGTCCACTCTTGATCGAGCTGGCCTGCAAGCTGGTGAGCCAGCGCCAGATCATGCCATTGGTCGAGCAGCAGCGGCAGATCCTGGCACGTCGCGGCGAGCTGCTGCGCCACCTGCTGCCGGGAGCACACTGGCAGGCGGGATCCATGCACGCCTGGCTGCCGCTACCGGAACCCTGGCGCAGCCAGGCGTTCGCCGAGGCCGCCAACGCCCTTGACGTCGGGGTGGCGAGCGGGGAACACTTCGCCGCCGGCCAATTCGCCGCGCCGCAAGGGGTAAGGCTGAGCCTGAGCCAACCGGCCACGGATGCCCGCGTCGCCGAGGGGCTGGAGCGGCTGGCACAGCTGCTGCGGGGCTCCCCGCCCCCCAATCCCCTGCTATAAGCCACTGTTTGGCCCTATACGCCCAGATCTGTGGGGCCCCGCCTGATCCGCCAGAACGACGGCCCCTTCTCCGCCAAAGGTCCAGGCCTGGAACAGGCCAGCCGCGACTACCTCACCAACGACTATGGCGCTGTGGTGGCCTATGCCCCCGCACTGGGCACAGGCCCTCTGGATCCGGCCCTGCCCCTGCGTTTTCAGGGGCAGGGCATAGCGCCGAGCAAGCTGCCGGTGGGCGAGCTGTGGACTGGCCCAGGGGGGAGAGTGGGATCCCGCCTGGGAAACGAAATTGGCACAGACGCCCGCCTATGGGGGAGCTGTGGTCTTTCTCATCAATCCTCCGCGATCTTGACCGGAGGAGAGATTGACCCAGGATCGTGGCTGGGCGATAAAAACTAGATCTCTTTGAATCCATCCGCGTACCATACTTCTTCGTAATGTGATCCCGCGAAGGAGTGCCAAAGATGCAGATCCTGTTGATCGAAGACGATGCCATGCTCAGCTCAGTCCTCTACAAGGGGCTGAATGAGCACGGTATTACGCCATCCCAACTGATCCACTGCAAGGAGCTCGCCACCCTGCCCACCCTGCTGCGTCAGCAGTCGTTCGATGCCATCATCTGCCGCCAATATCACCATCAGGCTCATGAAGGGATCCGCTTGCTGCAAGAGGCGCACTATCTGGGCTTGCTCGAACCGGGCTGCGTGCTGCTGTTGCTGGATGAGGATGATGATCTGCTCCAGTATCCCCCTTCAGATCTCTACTTCCCGTTGCACCTGCCCATGCCCTTCACCACAGAGCAGTTGACGCTCTGCCTGCGCGATTTCGTGCTGCTGACCCGGCTGACCCGTCCCCTACCGGCCCCGATGAAGCTGAGAGAGTGGCATATCGGCTGCACCCTGTGTGAAGACCTGCTCTATCAGCAACAGCAGCACAAAGGGCTGGGCCCGCTGCTGGACAGGGTCAAGGGTTACATGTTGCTGCAGCAGCAGAATCACTTCCACGCCACCCAGCACTATGCCATGTGCACCAAGGAATACGACGCCTGGTGGCCGCGCAAGGGACTGATCCACTCACTGCTGGGATTGAACAAGCTGGAGAGCGCGCACAAGGATCTGGCCCGCTATCAGGAGCGGCTGCCGCCTAGCATACAGTTGGAGCTGAAGCTGGCCTGCCTGCTGCACGAGTCAAAGTGGGAATCTGCCTGGGAGGTGCTCAACCAGCTGCTGCACGAGCAACCCAGGCAGCCCGAGTGGCGCCAGGCCGCTATCCTGCTGGCCCTGCTACTCAAAGACGAGGGGAAGGCGCTTGAGCAGGCCAACGGCATCAGTTTGCGCTTCTTTTCTGAACACAAACTCCGGATATCTATCGAGAATTTCATTCTGAACGCCAGCCTGGCCGTGATCTGGCACTACCCCACGGCCGCCCGGATCAGCGCACTGCAGCAGGAGTATCAGTACCTCAGTCATGCCGTGGCCCTACGCGCCCATGAGAATGCCTTGCTGAAGGCCCTGATGCTGAGTCTGGATTACCGCTTCGACGAAGCCCTGGTGTTGCTGGCCAGACACCCGCCGGAGACAGCACGGGACAACCATCTCAACCAGCTGCTCGGTTTTGCCGTCAGCCAATTCTCAGGCCTGCCCCACCACGCCCAGCGCTACCTGAAACAGCTCAGCCAATATGAGGCCAAGGTGGCCCCGGCCCCCCTGATCCAGCAGCTGTTCAAGCAGGTGGTCACCGACCAGATGCTGCAACTGGAGCGCCGTGAACAGCGCCTGACCTATCTGCGCCAGGAGCGGCAAAGAGCGATTGTGGCCGACCAGCATCAGCTCGCGGTGCAGTATGCCTTGATCCTGCAGGAGGAGTTTCCGGCGCTGCCCGGCGATGCCTGGCAACTGCTGGAGTTGCTGCAACTGTGCTGGCCCGCCGGCATGCCAGCCCCCAAGGTGGCACTGCTGGTTGACCGCCTGGAGCGGCGTCTGACCCATAGCACCTCCTTCATGGAACACCATGCAGAGTTGTACCAGAAGACGCTGAAGCAGATCAGGTCACACCTGAACCCCCAATTGCCCGCCACTCCCCCCAACTAAGCCCGGCACAGGCTGGGCCTTGCTATCAGCCCCCCAGGCAGAGCACAATTTACAGCAGACCCCGTACCAGGATCCCGGCGATCAACAGCGGCGCCACCAGTCGCCAGCACCAGAGCAGACCGAAGCGCAATACGGGCGACAGGCCGGCGGGCAATATGCTGTCCCCCAGTCGCCAGCCCAGCAGCAGGGTCAGCACCAGGCCGAACAGCGGCATCATCAGGTTGGAGGTGAGGTAGTCGAGCAAGTCGAAGAGGGTCTTGCCAAACAGAGTCAGCTCGCTCCAGGGGCCGAACGACAGGCTGACTGGAATGCCGGAGGCCATGATGAGCAAAGTCAGCAGCCGGCTGGCGCCACGGCGGGACCAGCCCCACTCCTCGGTGGTGAAGCGCACCAGATGCTCCAGCATGGAGATGGAGGAAGAGAGCGCCGCCACCAGCAACAACAGGAAGAACACCACCCCCAGTCCCTGGCCAAACGGCAGATGGTTGAACACCGCGGGCATGGTCATGAAGGTGAGACCGGGACCTGCGGCAGGATCTATGCCGGTCGAGGCCAGCGCCGGGAAGATCATCAACCCCGCCAGCACAGAGATGAGGCTTGCCAGCGTCACCACCCAGACCCCGGAGCGCAGCACACCTTGGCTGTTGGGCAGGTAGGCGCCATAAGTGGTGTGCACGCCAAGACCGATGGAGAGAGAGAAGAAAGCCAGCCCCAGCGCATCCAGTACACTCTGGCCGGTCAGCATGGAAAAATCAGGCAGCAGCAGTTGGCGTACCCCGACCATGGAGCCGGGCATGGAGAGCCCCACCCCCACCAGCAGCAACATCATGATGAAGAGGGTCGGCATCATCCAGCGCAACGCCCGCTCTATCCCCTTCTGAATGCCACCCTGAACGAACCACCAGGTGAGCCCGGCGAACACCAGATGGGTCAGCACGGGCCACCAGGGATCGCTGACGTAGCCGTTGAACAGGGCGGTGAGGGCACTGCCCTCACTCAGGTTGAGCTTGCCCATCACAGCAAGCGCCGCGTAACCCACGGTCCAGCCGCCGACCACACTGTAGAAGCTGTAGATGAAGAAGCCGCACAATATCCCCATGTAGCCCATCCAGCGCCAGTTCGGTCCAACCAGCTTGTTGAAGGCGCCGAGCACCCCGCGCTGGCTACGGCTGCCGAGCAGGGTTTCCCCCACCAGCACGGCCACCCCCAGGGTGAAGCTGAACAACAGGAACACCAGCAGGAAGGCGCCACCGCCATTGGTGGCCGTCACATAGGGAAACTTCCAGATGGCGCCAAGACCGATCGCCGTGCCGGCCGCAGCCAACACATGACCAAGACGGGAAGACCACTGAACCTGGCTCATACAACCTCCGGGGAACGCAACATCAAATCGATACTCCATGGGTAAACATCAAACGGGCAACCACAAAAAAGGCCGCCTGTCGGCGACCCTTGCAATGAACATTCAGACAAACTGCACGTACAAGGTCACCTCTCCTGCGAGCGGAAAAATCGGCCTGACAGCGCGAAAACGGATGACATGAGTAGGATGGCCTGAACGCCAAAAAGGAGCCACAGCCTAAACTATGGAAAGAAAAATTGACACAATGAGAAGTAAAAATTTTCAACTTCCATTGAAAAACCTATATTCATCAATCACGGGCTCCCGATTGACCATGATAATGCCCCTGTGACCAGCCCTTTGGTTTAATCTTGATGCGTCAGTGACCTCCCGTCACCGATCAGGCAGATCGCCTGGTTCGGCCACTTGATTCAGCCTATGCAACAGGACAGTGCATGAAACGAACGCTGCTCATCGGAACACTCCTCAGCCTCAGCCTGACACTGTCGGCACAACCCTCGCTGACCCTGCTCAGCCATGAACTCGTGCCCTTTACTTACCACCATGATGGCCAGCTCGATGGGGTCGCCGTTCGCCTGATCCAGCAAATACAAGATGAACTGGGAGAAACATATCCCATCCGGATTTATCCCTTCAAACGGGCCCTGGCACTGACCAGGCTTGAGCCAGGATATGCGCTGTTTGTCACCCATTGGGCACCCGAGAGAGAGCCCCTCTTTAAATGGGTAGGGCCACTGTTTCTGAATAAAGTGATCATCTATCAACCCCCGTCACCCAGACACAAACTGAAGAGCCTCGACGGCTTGCGTCACTTGCCAAGGGTCGGGGTTGTGCTGGGTAATGCCGATGACGAACGACTCACCCGCGAGGGATATACCAATCTGGTGCGCTACCAAACCGTGGACGAAGCCTTGCAGCGCTTGGTACTGGGCAAAATTGATGCATTTCCAGTCGGCGAAATGGTGCTGGATGCCACCTTGGAACAGCGAGGGTTATCACATCGCATCGTGACAAACTCAGGTGTAGTGCTTCACGAATCATGGCTCTATCTCGCCTTTTCCAGGGATCAGGATGATGCAGTCATCGCCCGTTGGCAGTCCGCGCTCGACAGAGTCAGGTTGAAAAGTGGGAAGGGCTCGCTCCCCCCCCATCAAGATCGAACCTCATATCAAGCCGCGCAGCAGGATCCCGCCGATCAGTAACGGTGCCAGCCAGCGCCAGCAACCCATCACTAGGATACGCCAGTGTTGTGCCAATCCCCGGGGCAACGCCTGCTGACCCAGTTTCCAGCCCAGCAACAGGGTAAGCGCCAGCCCGAACATGGGCATCATCAGGTTGGAGGTGACAAAATCCAGCAGCTCGAAGATGTTCTTGCCAAACAGGGTCACATCCGCCCAGGGGCCGAACGACAGGCTGACGGGAATACCGTTCACCATCACCAGCGCGATGATCAGGCCGCAGGCCGCACGGCGTGACCAGCCAAAGCTCTCGCAGAGGAAGCACTGCAGATGCTCCAACAGCGAGATGGCAGAGGAGAGCGCAGCCACCACCAGCAGGGAGAAGAAGATCACCGCCAGCCCCTGGCCGAATGGCAACTTCTGGAACACCGCCGGCATGGTCATGAAGGTGAGGCCCGGGCCCGCAGCGGGATCTATGCCGGTCGCCGCCAATACGGGGAATATCATCAAGCCCGCCAGCACGGCGATGAGACTCGCCAGCAGCACCACCCAGAGGCTGGAACGGCCAACCCCGTCGCTGGAAGGCAAGTAGGCACCATAGGTGGTGTGAATACCGAGCCCGATGGAGAGGGAGAAAAAGGCCAACCCCATGGCATCGAGCACCCCGGACATGCCGAGTTTGCTGAAGTCCGGCATCAGGAAGTGGCGCACCCCGGCCATGGCATTGGGCAGGGTGAGGCCGAAGGCCACCAGCAGCAGTATCATGATGAACAGGGCCGGCATCATCCAGCGCAGGGTGCGCTCCACCCCCTGCTGCACGCCGCCCTGCACGAACCACCAGGTGAGGGCGGCAAACAGCAGGTGGGTCAGCACGGGCCAGAGCGGATCACCGACATAGTCGTTGAAGCGGGCAGTCAGTGCCGCGCCGTCTCCGTGCTGCAAACTACCCGCCAGCGCCATGCCGGTGTAACCCAGGGTCCAGCCACCCACCACGCTGTAGAAGCTGAAGATGAGCAGGCTACTGAGCAGCCCCATGGCCCCGACCCAGCGCCAGCGCTTGCCCATCAGCGCCCCGAAGGCCCCCACCACACCGCGCCGGCTCAGGCTGCCAAGCAGTGTCTCCCCCATCAGTACGGCCACCCCCAGGGTGAAGCTGAACAGCAAGAAGACCAGCAAGAAGGCACCGCCACCGTTGGCAGCCGTCACGTAGGGAAACTTCCAGATAGCGCCGAGACCGACGGCGGAGCCTGCGGCGGCCAGGATATAACCGAGCCGGGATGACCATTGGGACTGCTTCATAAGAACTCCAATACAGGTGCCCACAACCTGGGCCCGAAATGGCACCCAGAGTACGGTCAGGGCCCCGCAATCACAACGCCGCTTATCGGGCTAAAACACGATTTATTGGCATTAATACCTAATTAAATTCTATTTAACGCGCTATCGTGCCAACAAATAAAAACCGGAGCGTGTTTGCTCCGGTGTTGACTGTCATGAGTGTGCGTTTTGGGCCTAGATTACCCCCAGCTCCCGCAGCCGCTCCATCAGGTAGCTGTGGGCGGTGTGTCGCTCGGAGAGCACCACGTCCGGCCTCGGGTGAAGGAACAGTGGCAGCGAGATGCGGGACTTGCTGGCGCTGCCGCCGGTGGGGTTGATGACGCGATGGGTCGTGGAGGGGTAGTAGCCACGAGAGGCCTCTTGCAACATGTCACCTATGTTGATGATCAGGGTGCCAAAATCACACGGCACATCCATCCACTCACCATCAGCTCCCTTCACCTGCAGGCCCGGCTCATTGGCGGCGGGCAATATGGTCAGCAGGTTGATGTCTTCGTGGGCGGCGGCGCGGATGGCGCCCGGTGCCTCGGTGCCGTCGAACGGCGGGTAGTGCAGCACCCGCAGCAGGGTCTTCTGGCTCTCTTCGATCATGGAGGAGAGCGGACAGCTGTAGTGGGCGGCGATATCAACCGGTGTGTATTGTTCCACCCAGCCCAGCAGCTCGGCGGCCAGGTTGTTGGCAAGGTGATAGTACTCCATCGCCTGCTCCCTGAGTGCTGCCGGCATCTGGCCCCAGGGGTAGAGGTGGAAGTACTCCTTGATGTCCTTCTGGCTATGGCCCTTGGCCACCTCGGAGACCGAGGGTGGGAAGTAGCCATCCTGGGTCTCGCGATTGAACAGGAAATCCTGCTTCTGCTCGCTCATGAAGAAGCGATACCAGTGGTCATAGATGGACTGCACCAGCTCTTTGGGGATGGGGTGATTGGTCAGCACGCCAAAGCCGGTGGTGCGCAGGGATTCGGTGAAGCGCTGCGCCGCATCGGGCGAGCGGTAATCGACGGTCAGGACTTTCATTATTTTTGTTACAGGCCAGTTAAAAGGTGGCGCAGTTTACCTTGCCCATGACCACAAGGAAAGTGAGCCCCAGCCCGTCACCAATAGTGACAAAAACATCATAAAACGGCGTCAACCAAGACCCGTCCCCACCCCTTGTCCTGACCCTGCTTCCTCACTAGAATGCCCCCATCATCCATACCGGAGCCCGTTTATGTCCCCCAAAATCCTGTTGCTGACCTTGCCTTTCCTGCTCGCCGGTTGCAGCTCGCTGTCGGAAGAGGAGTGCCGTGCCATGAGCTGGTACAACCTGGGCTATCAGGATGGGGAACAGGGCAAGACCCGTCAGGCGACCCGTGACTATGTGTCGACCTGTGGCGAGTATGGCCTCAAGGTGGATGAAGCCGAGTGGAAGCGGGGTTATGCCAAGGGGCTGGAGCTCTACTGCATTCCCGAGCTCGCTTACAGCAAAGGCAAGTCCGGCGCCGAGTATCTGGGGGTCTGCCCCAACGATGCCAGCTTCCTCACCCAGTACGATCGCGGTCGCAAGGAGTACCAGCTGGAGAAGCAGCTCAGCGAGATCAAGAGCGACATGGAGCGGACAGAGCGGGATATCGAACAGCTGGATCGGCAGATCCGCAATGAGAACGACAGCAAGCAGCGCGACTACTACCGGGCCCAGCGCGAACGCGCCATCCGCCATTACGAGGGGCTGCGCCGCGACTATAACCGGATCCGTTTCCCGGATCGGGTTATCCAGTTCTCCTTCGGCAATTAATGCAAGCGGGCTCGGCCACGGTTCGCCGCGCCGGCCCGGCTTGACCTTTACGCCGGCAAGACCCAGCGCTGCAACGCCAGCGCTATGCCGTCCTCGTTGTGATCGGCGGTCACCAGGTCGGCATGGGCCTGGACATGGGGGGCGGCATTGCCCATGGCGACCGCCAGCCCCACCTGCTCGAACATGCTGATGTCGTTGTTGTTATCCCCAAACGCCACCACGTTTTCCATCCTTATCCCCTCGCTCGCCGCCCACCGGGCCAGCCGGTTGCCCTTGCTGCAACCAGGTTGCACCAGCTCCACCGCATAGGGGGCCGCCTAGTCGCGGGTAAAGGGCATCTGCTCGACCACCTCGCCCATAAAGGTGTGCAGGCGGGCAGGATCCTGATTGAACAACTCCAGCTTCCAGATCGGGTACTTCAGCCAGCTCGCCAGATCGTCCGCAGGCAGCAGGGAGATCTTGAGATGATCCGGCTGATTGGCCGACCAGTGGCGTATTCGGGTCACGTGATCCTCGCAACCCAGGTAGCCGATCCCGTCGCTCAGGTGAAACAGGGCCCCCATCTGCTGCGCCTCAACCTCTCTCAGCAGTGCGGTGAGCGGCGCGACGGCCAGTGGATCGCCCGCCAGGATCCGATCCTGCGCCGGATCATAGAGATAAGCGCCATTGCTACAGATGATGGGGGTATCGAGGGCCAGCTCGTGGTGGAAGGGGCGTGCCGTCATAAAGTGGCGCCCCGTCACAAGCAGCACCTTGATGCCGTGGGCGCGAGCTTGCGCCAGTGCAGCCCGGGTTGCCGACGAGATCTGGTGATCCCGAGTCAGCAGGGTGCCATCCATATCCAGCGCGATGGCCTTGTACTCACTCATAGCTCCTCCAGCCTCAAACAAATCAGCAAAGAGCCTTACCGTCCCAGACCCGGCGCCCCGATGCAAGCCTTGCCCGATAGCGGATCGCCGAACTGTGATCTGACTGGGGCACACGGCAAGTCCCTCGCGTCCACGGCTCCTCAACCCGGCTCGACACAGCTCGCCAGACGCTGGCGTCGATCAGCCTGTTTGCGCAGACCGTAGAAACCGAGGGCACAGAGCAGGCCAGAGATCGCGGCCAGATAGAAGGGCCACTCGGTACCCACCAGCAATGCCAGGCTGCCCACCACGACCGCCAGGATTGAGCCGACCACCGCCAACCCGCGATAGAGCCCCATCGCCTGCCCCTGCTGCTCGGGGTGGCTACGGTTGGAGACCGCCACCGAAGTGGCCAGCTCCCCCAGGCTCATGCCGATGCCGGCCGGGATGAAGGTGAGCGCCAGCCCCCACCAGTGGCTGGGCAGGATAAAGAGCAACATGCCCGCCGCCATCACCAGATGACCGACGATCCCGAGGGAGCTGCCGCGCCAATGGCGAGCGAACCGGGCACCGAGCCAGGAGCCCGCCATCATAGGTAGGCTCACCAGCACCGAGGCCTGCGCCAACTGGGCCGGATCCCAGGCCAGCCGATCCACCAGCCAGACGTTGAAGTAGGTGAAATAGAGCTGCACCGACCCGTAGCTGAGCAGGGTCAGCATGAAGTAGGGCAGCAGCGCCGGTTGCAGCAAGAGCTGACGGGAAGAGAGCGATGGCGCCTGCTGGCTGGGGGCAACCGGGGCCTTATTGGGCAACAACCAGAGCACCAGCAGCAGGTTGAACAGGGTCATCGCCACCGCCAACCAGGCGGCCAGGCTGTAATCCCCCGATACCACGGCCGCATAACCTCCTATCATCGGTCCTACTACCCAGCCCAGATTCATGCCGATGTTGATCCAGGCGAAGTTACGGGTCTTGGTCTGGCTACTGCTCATATCTGCCGCCATGGCCTGCACGATGGCGATGTTGCCATTGAAGAATCCCTCTACCACCCGACTCAGCAGCAAGAGTGGCAGGGATCGCCAGACGATCCCGAGCGCCATCAGGGCATACCCGACCAGCACGCCAACCAGACAGACTGTCAGGATCGGCTTGCGGCCGTGGCGATCGGAAAGCCGTCCCAGCCAGGGGGATCCCACCAGCTGAAACAGCGGATAAAGCCCCATAATGACACCCAGCCACACCTTGCGACTCCAGTCAGACGCCTCTGGTGTCAGCATACCCTGCGCCGGATCCAGCATCAGTGGCGCCAGCACGGGCGAGGGCAGGCTGAAACCCGCCACCGCCAGCGCCAGCGTCACCGTCATCACCAATACCCAGAGGGTCGCCTGTCCCTTGATCCCTTCCATGTCAGCCCCATTAAATAAAGTTATTTGTTTATTTATACTGAGCAAGGCGCATCATTAAGTAAAGTGAATAGTAGATTTAAATGCAGCGGCTAGCCATAATGGCCCCATGAACCTTCGTACTGACCAGATCCTCTTGCGATACCCCGGATCCTTGGCGTACCTGTCGATAACGGGAAGCCCTCAATGAACGCCAGCACCGACAAGATCCTGTTCCTGCTCAAGAGTCACGGGCCCCAGAGCGCCGCCACGCTGGGCGAGCAATTACAGATGACCTCCATGGGCGCCCGCCAGCATCTGACCGCGCTGGCATCCGAGGGCTGGGTGGGATTTCGTGATGAGGCGCGCGGCCGTGGCCGTCCGGTGCGCTTGTGGCATCTGACCGAGCAGGCCTGGCAGCGCTTCCCCGATAGCCACAGCGATCTGACGCTGCAGCTTATCGACAATATCCAGCAGCTGTTTGGCGAAGTGGGCATGGAGCGGCTGATCCAGCAGCGGGAGCAGCAACAGCTGGGCCGTTATCAGGCACAGCTGACCCAGCCAGCGCTGGCTGACAGGCTGGCCGCCCTGAAAGAGCAGCGCACGCGAGAGGGCTATATGGCGGACATGCGCCAAGAGGAGGATGGCAGCTGGCTGCTATGGGAGAGCCACTGCCCGATCTGCGCGGCGGCGCGTGCGTGCCGCGGTTTCTGTCGCAGCGAATTGGCGCTGTTTCGCCAACTGCTGGCGCCCGCCGGGGTGGAGCGGGAGCAATACCTGCTGGACGGGGATCACCGCTGTCTCTACCGCATCACGCCGCCGAGCCCTTGATCGCCAAATGCCAGAAACAACAAAGCAGGCGCCGGGATGCCTGCTTTGTTGCCTTCGGGGGAGGGGGTGCTCTCGTTCCAGCCCGTCGTTTCCCGATAAGGTCGGACGGCTGATGGGGTTGGTGACCCGGTAAGGTCCTTCACCACAGAGACCCGGTCAGGTATCTGCTTTGCCACCGGAAGATGTAACCATAGTATCCCTCCCTGCGCGGTGAGTGGTTGCGAAGTAGCATGTATTTTCAGTTGTTTTTGCAATAGTTCACCCTTAATCTAGGAAAAGTGAATTAGTAATTGCAACGAGGAACGGAGAATGCTGAAACTTGATCGCATAGACAGGCATATTCTGGAGTTGATGCAGGAAAATGGCCGCATCAGCAACCTGGAGCTGGCCGAGCTGGTCGGGCTCTCCCCCTCCCCCTGCTCCCGCCGGGTCAAGGCGCTGGAGGATGCCGGTCTCATCGATACCCACGTTACCCTGCTCAACGCGCGCCAGTTGGGGCTTACCCTCACCGCTTATATCCATATCTCCATGGACAGACACACCCCGGAGCGGTTCGAGAATTTCGACAAGGCAATCAAGGCGCTGCCCGAGGTGCTCGAGTGCGACCTCATTACCGGCAACGACGCCGACTACCAGCTCAAGGTGGTGGTGCGGGACATGGAACACTACCAGCACTTCCTGCTGGACAAGCTGACCCACATTCCGGGCGTGACCGGGGTGCGCTCCAGCTTCGTACTGCGTCGCATCAAGCACAAGACGGCGCTGCCGCTCAATCATATGGGGTAGGGTCGCCAGCGGCCGTGATGGCAGAGCGGTACTCTCTCTGCCATCACGACAAAAACGATAACAAAAAGAGGAGGCTCAGGGCCTCCTCTTTTTCATTTTTGCTTGCTGGATGGCACGTCTGTCAGACCGCAACCTGGCTGACATCCTGCACCTGCAGCAGCCAGCCTGCCTGCTCCTGCTGGGGCTCACCGCTCACCCGCAACCGCTCGCCAGTGGGTACCCTCCGCCCCTGGGGCAGAGAGACCAGCAGACTCTCGCTGCCGTTGTCGAACAGCCAGCGGTCTTCGCCCAGCGGCTCGATCAGATAACCTTCCATCTCCACTCTGGACTCAGCTTGCCAGGATGGCGCTACGGAATCTCGGCTCTCGATGAAATCCCCCTGAACACCAAAACTGGATAGCCCCCACAGAATGGAGAGCCCGACCAAGGATGTTTGCATCTTGTCTCTCCTCTTTTGGAACTGTGGGGCCAGTATGGGAAGAGAAAACTGAGTGCACCATGAATAAGATGACAAAGTGCAGGCGAGATCGCGAAAAACCTGGTCAGCTGGCCAATGGTGTCATTTTATGGCGTCTGGATCACACGGATTGGCGGCATCATCTACTATCCGTCCACCTCTTGGCTGATTCGTCCAACTGGCCACTCCGCCATGCTCCGCGCAGATCCCCTCTTCGACCAGGGCCTGGACCTGGGTACCGTCCTTGCAGATCGCCTGCCAGGCATCATCGTCTATCTCCATCAAGGGCGTATCGGGGCCGGAACTACAGGCTGTCAGCAACAGGGTAAACAGGGGCAACAGAATTTTCATGGGGTAGGTCCTCAGACTGTATGGGTTGGCCGCACTCAGCGCCCCAGTTGCGCAGAGATACGATCGCAGAGCTGCTTGAGCTGAGCCAGCTCAGCATCGGCTAAATCCACCTGATTGCGCAAGTTGTCCGCCAGACAGCACTCTTTGACCTCCTACTGCAACTGGCGCCCTGCCTCGGTCAGACCGATGCATTTTTGCCGCTCATCCTCGCAGGAGATGGTGCGAGTCAACCAGCCCTTGCTCTCCAGCCGCTTGACGATAGGGGTCAGGGTCCCCGCATCCAGCCCAGTCTCCTGGCCAATCTCCTTGAGACTGACCTCATCTCGTGCCCACAGCGACAGCATCACCAGGTACTGGGTATAGGTGAGATCCAGCCGGTCCAGCAGTGGCCGGTAGGCGCGCATCACGGCATTGGAGGCACTGTAGAGGGCAAAACAGACCTGTTTTTTCAATTCACTCATGGGGGCACCTCGCTGACAAGTGGGGCCAGTATACCCCAGTAAAATTGGGGACCGAATAATTTGCACGCAAAACAGTTGCCAGTCTCCACATTCAGGATTGGCCTGAATTTATCCGCCAACGCCTCACCATGCGGGGGCTCATCGTATTCGAACACTGGCAGCGCTACGGCGAGTTTCTGGCCGAGGTGTCCCCGGCCGTCGACACCGGATCACGCCAGGCTGAAGCGACTCTCTATCAGGGGCTGGCCAGCATGCCGCAGGCCTTCCTCGGTCTGTTCGAGGGATGTCACACCGGCAAAATGTGGGTCCAGCGGGACTGAGTCACCGGACTGAACCATCACGCCGCAGGCGACTTGCATGACGGGCCCAGCCGCCCTAAGGTGGGCCCGTTTTTATGGTGCAATACGCCGTTTCAGCAAGGAGCTTTTCTTATGTCTACTCCCTATCCCCGCGTCGGTGTCGGCGTTATCTTGACCAACAGCCAGGGCCAGGTGTTGCTTGGCAAGCGCAAGGGCAGCCATGCCCCCTACTGGTCCATCGCCGGCGGCCATCTGGAGCTGGGTGAGAGCTTCGAATCGGCGGCGATCCGGGAAGTGGCCGAGGAGACGGGGTTCAGGATCAACAATCCCAGCGTCATCGCCGTCACCAACAACCTGGAGACCTGGCGCGAGAGCGGGCTGCACTACATCTCGGTCACCCTGCTGGCCCGGGTGGAAGGGGAGCCGCAACTGCTGGAGCCGGAAAAATGCGAAGGCTGGGTCTGGTGCGATCCCCGCGACCTGCCAGAGCCCCACTTCGATGCCAGCCGCCAATCAATCGCCTGCTGGCTGGCCGACCGTTGCTACCTGCCTCAACCAGGCCAGCCGACAGAGTGACCATTGCCTGCTGACTGGCAGTACGCAGCTCTTTGCCAGCCACCCCCGATTTGTCATAAAAAAGTCACCGCTTTGTCATATCATCCCAACCGGGTCTATGAAGACAACGAGGAGGTGAACAGGTGGGGCAGGTATTCATTCAATTTCTGTGGTTGGGCTGTGTCAGCTTCGGCGGGCCCGCCGCCCATATCGGTTATTTCCAGCGCACCTTCGTCGAACGGCTGGGCTGGCTGAGTCAGGCCGAATTCGCCCAGTTGCTGGCGTTGTGTCAGTTGCTGCCAGGTCCAGCTTCCAGCCAGCTCGGCTTCGCCATCGGCCGCCACAAGGCAGGCTTGGGCGGGGCACTGGCCGCCTTTCTCGGCTTTACCCTTCCCTCCTTCCTGCTGTTGATGGCCGCCGCCATCGGGGTGGGACAACTAACGGCCAACCTCTGGCTGGATGCCGCCCTGCACGGCCTCAAGTTGCTGGCGTTAGTGGTGGTCGCGGATGCTGTGCTCACCATGAGTCGTCAGTTCTGCAAGACGGCGCTGGCCCAGGGGATCATGGTGGCAACAGCCGCTGCGCTCTGGTGGCAACCCGGGCTCTTGACCCAGCTCGGCCTCTTGCTCGGCGCCGCCCTGCTCTGTGCCCGCGTCGGGGAGCCGCAAGCCCAAGGCCCACAGCCCTCGCCTGCTCAGCCATTATCGATGCGCCAGCCCCATTGGCCCACCCTGCTGCTGTTTGCCCTGCTGTTTGTCGGCCTGCCGCTGCTGGCCACTGGCCCCGCCAGCCAGCTGGTCGCCGACTTCTACCGGGCGGGTAGCCTGGTGTTTGGCGGCGGCCACGTGGTGCTGCCTTTGCTGCAAGAGAGCGTGGGCCACACCCTCAACGAGCAGCAGTTTCTGACTGGCTACAGTCTGGCCCAGCTGGTGCCCGGCCCCATGTTCACCCTGGCCACCTATCTCGGCGCTCAGCTGCTACCAACCACGCCGCTGGCAGGAGCCCTGCTGGCGACCCTGGCGCTGTTCCTGCCCGGCTTTTTGCTGTTGTGGGCCCTGGGGCCTTGCTGGCAGGGCTGGCTGGCCCGCCCCCGGTTGGCAGGGGCCGTGATCGGCATCAACGCCGCCGTGGTGGGCTTGCTGTTGGCGGCTCTCTATCAACCGGTGTGGCAGAGCGCGGTACAGGTGCCGACCGATCTGGCGCTGGCCGCCGTCGGCTTCTATCTGTTGCGAATATTGAAGCTGCCCATTCTGGCCATTGCCGCACTGCTGGTGGGGGCCGCCATGCTGCTGGCCTGAGTCAGATTGTGGGTGATGCACCATAAAAAACGGCGCCTCCGTGATGGGGCGCCGTTTTTCATGTTCAAACTGGTCGCTCAGGCCTCGGGATCGAAATCCAGACTCAGACTGTTGACGCAGTAACGCTGCCCGGTCTCGGTCGGCCCGTCGGGAAAGACGTGCCCCAGGTGGGATCCGCACTGGCTACAAGTGATCTCCACCCGCTTCATGCCGTGGCTTCTGTCCTCTGTGTAGGTCACTGTGCCCTCGATGGCCCGATCGAACGAAGGCCAGCCACAGCCGGAGTCAAACTTGGCTCCTGAGTGAAACAGCACGCTCTTGCAGCAGACGCAGAGATAGTCACCACTCTTGCGGTTGTGGAGCAGGGCGCCGCTGTAGGGCTGCTCGGTGCCCTTCTCCCAGCAGACACGAAACTGCTCCGCACTCAGCTTGTTGCGCCACTGCTCAGAATTGTTGTTGCTCATACCGACTCCTTGCCATTTATCACGGCGCCCAGCATAGCCAGTCAGGCCGCTTTGCTCTACCCCGCCAGCGGGAACTGTGATCCCGTTGACAACACGACAGCAACATCCGGCACGGCAACGACCCCCTCTTCGGCCAGCGCCACCGCCGTCAGGGCGACCCGCTCCAGCAACTTGAGGGAGTGGGCGCGGCCCACCGCCACCTGACGCTTGATGTCATCGGGCAGGAAGGGCAGGCCGTCGTTAGTGGCCGTGTCTATGGTCTGGATCCACTCCAACCCCTCCCCCGGCGGCGGCAGGCGGAACTGGATATCGTAATCGCTGGCGTTGAACAGCACGTACCAGCGCTCCCCCTCGCACAGCTGCATGCCGATATCCATGGCAAATGCCTGCCCCATGGGAGCGTGCCAATCCTGATCGGTGAGCTGATGGCCATCCGGGTGATACCAGTTGACCTGATGGCAATGGGTGGGCGTTCCGTTCCAGCTGTCATCACTCAATTGCAGATTGGAGAAGACTGTCGATTCTGCCCGCAGTGCCATCATCTGCTGGGTGAAGGCGAACAACCGCTCGTCTTCCGGCCGCCATTGCCAGTTGACCCAGCTGATCTGGTTGTCCTGACAGTAGGCGTTGTTGTTGCCCAGCTGGCTGCGCCCCATCTCGTCCCCGGCCAGGAAGTGCGGCGTGCCCTGAGAGAGCAGCAAGGTGGCGATCAGATTGCGCTTCTGCTGCTGGCGCAAGTTGTTGACCCGCGGGTCCAGAGTCGGCCCCTCCACCCCGTGGTTGTTGGAGAGGTTGTTGCCATGACCGTCCCGGTTGTCCTCTCCGTTGGCCTGGTTGTGGCGCTGGTTGTAGGAGACCAGATCCTCCAGGGTGAAGCCATCGTGATAGCAGAGATAGTTGACGCTGGTGTGGGGCGCACGCCAGCTCTTGGGGAAGAGATCCCGCGATCCCACCAGCCGGGTGGCGAAATCCCCCATCTTGCCAGCATCACCGCGCCAGAAGGCGCGTACCGTGTCGCGATAGCGGTCGTTGATCTCCAGCCACTGGCTCGGAAACTGGCCAAGCCGATAGCCAAACGGCCCAATATCCCAGGGCTCGGCGATGAGCTTGACTCGCGCCAGCACGGGATCCGCCATCATGGCCTTGAAGAAGACCCCCATGGGATCAAACTCCCCCGCTTCCCGCGCCAGGGTCACCGCCAGATCGAAGCGGAAACCGTCCACTTGCATCTCGGTCACCCAATAGCGCAGGGCATCCAGCACCAGCCGCAAGCTGTTGGGGTGATCCAGGTTGACGCTGTTGCCACAGCCGGTGACATTGGCGTGACGGCCATATTCGGGTCCGTGGGCACCCGTCTCGAAGGCGTAGTAACCCGCGTTGTCGAACCCCTTGAATGAGAGCATGGGGCCATCGGAGCCGGATTCGGCTGTGTGGTTGTAGACCACGTCCAGTATCACCTCGAGCCCGGCCCGGTGCAGCTCACGCACCATGGTCTTGAACTCGGTCACCGCCTCGTCTGCCTTGGTGCTGTAACGCGGCTCCGGGGCGAAGAAGGCGATGGGGTTGTAGCCCCAGTAGTTGGTCAGTCCCAATTGCTCCAGTCGGGGTTCCGACATAAAAGCCGCCACCGGCATCAGCTGCACCGAGGTGATACCGAGGCTCTTCATGTGCTCGAGGATCAACGGATGACAGATGCCGAGGTAGGTGCCGCGCAGCTCGCTCGGCACCCCCTGATGCTGGCGGGTGAAGCCCTTGACATGGGTTTCGTAGATGACGGTGCGCTCTGATGGGATCCCGGGCTTGCCAATCCCCTGCCAGTCGAAGGCGTCATCCACCACCACCGACTTGGCAATCATCTCTGCACTGTCGCCCTCATACAGCTTGTCGTCCCAATGGGTCGCCCGGCTGAGCGCCTTGGCGTAGGGGTCGATCAGCAGCTTCTGCGGATCGAACAGCATCCCCTCCTGGGGCGTGCCATGCACCCGATAGCCGTAACGCTGACCGGCCTTGACGCCGCGCACATAGCCGAAGCGGTACTGACCCCGACGGCCGGGCAGCGCCAGCCGGGCCAGCTCCTGCTCCTGTTCGTCGAACAGGCAGAGCTCCACCTTGTCCGATTGCGGGGCCCACACACAGAAGTGACAACCTGTCTCATCGAGCAGCGCACCCAGCGGGTGGTCCTGCCCCTTTTCCATTGCAAACATCAAGACTCCTGTTTGATGAACAAGGTCGCGAGCGGCGGCAGATCCAGCACTATGCTGTGCCCCATTCCCTGCCAGGGAGTCGGCTCGGCGACGAAGGCCAGACCCACATCATAGTTGCTGCCCCAATAATGCTCGCTGTCGGTATTGAGCACCACGCGATAGCGGCCCGCGGCCGGCACCCCGAGTCGATAGGCGATACGCGGCACAGGGGTGAAGTTGCAGGTCACCATGACCGGATCGGCCCCCTGCTTGTCGGCCCGCAGCCAGGCAAAAATGCTGTTGTCGGCATCGTTGTGATCCAGCCAGCGGAAGCCGACTTGCTCATAATCGGCCTGATACAAGGCAGGCTCATGACGGTAAAGGTGGTTGAGATCGCGGATCAACCGCTGCTGGCCATCGTGCTTGGGGTACTGCAGCAGGTGCCACGGCAGCTGGGCATCGTGGTTCCACTCGTTGCTCTGGGCGATCTCGGTGCCCATGAAGTTGAGCTTCTTGCCCGGGTGGGCATACATGAAGCCCATGTAGGCGCGCAGGTTGGCGGCTTGCTGCCACTCGTCGCCCGGCATCTTGTAGAGCATGGAGTGCTTGCCGTGCACCACCTCGTCGTGGGAGAGCGACAGGATGAAGTTCTCGTCATAGTGATACACCATGGAGAAGGTCATGTCGTTGTGGTGGTAGCGACGGTGAATAGGCTCTTTTTGCATATAGGTGAGGGTGTCGTGCATCCAGCCCATATTCCACTTGAAGCCAAAACCGAGGCCACCGAGGAAGGTCGGGCGGGAGACGCCGGCAAAGGCGGTGGACTCCTCGGCGATGGTCATGGCGTGGGGATACTTGCCGTACACCTCTTCGTTGGTCCACTTCAAGAGGCTTATCGCCTCGTAGTTGTGGTTGCCGCCGTCAACGTTCGGCACCCACTCGCCCGCATTGCGCGAATAGTCCAGATAGAGCATGGAGGCGACCGCATCCACCCGCAGGCCATCGATGTGGAACTTGTCGAGCCAGAACAGGGCGCTCGCCACCAGGAACTGGCGCACCGTATTTCGGCCGAAATCGTAAATGTAGGAGTTCCAGTCCGGGTGCCAGCCACGGCGCGGATCTTCGTACTCATAGAGCGGGGTGCCGTCGAAACGGGCCAGACCGTGGGCATCGGACGGAAAGTGGGCAGGCACCCAGTCCAGGATGACGCCGATGCCAGCCTGGTGGCACTGATCGACGAAATATTTGAAGTCGTCGGCGCTGCCGTAGCGGCTGGTGGGGGAGAACATGCCCACCGGCTGATAGCCCCAGGAGCCGCTGAACGGATGCTCGGAGACCGGCAGCAGCTCGATGTGGGTGTACTCCATCTCTTTGATGTAGGCGACCAGATCCACCGCCAGCTCGCGCCAGCTCAAGCTGTCACCGTTGGGGTGGCGCTTCCAGGAGCCGACGTGCAGCTCGTAAATGGAGAGCGGCTGATCCCGCTTGTCATTCTGCTGACTCTCGCGCCAGGCAGCATCCTGCCACTGGTACTGCTCGTGGTCGTAGACCACGGAGGCGAACGACGGGTACTGCTCGCAGTAGAAACCGACCGGGTCGCTCTTGTGGGGCAGCCGATTGCCCATGGGATCTTTGAGCTCGAACTTGTAGCGATCCCCCGCCTTGAGGCCCGGCACGAACAGCACCCAGTGACCACACTGGCTGCGCTGCATGGGGTGACGACGACCGTCCCAGAAGTTGAAATCACCGATCAGGCTCACGGCGGTGGCGCTCGGCGCATAGACGGCAAAGCGCACCCCTTCCACCTGCACGCCAAGGTGCTCCACGGTGCGCAGTTGCGCACCGAGCGTGTGGTAGATGTTGTCCGGCTGGGAGGTCAGTTCTGCCAGACCGGCCCAACCTGCATCCTGACACTGGTAGGGGTCGACAAATTCGGCTTTGGCATCGGCATAGTCGGCGATCAACTGATAGGGAAAGGGATTTTTACGGCGGGTGAAAACAGTTTCAAAAAGGCCCGATTCATCGGAGGGTGCCAAGGTGGCAACGATTTTGCCCGACTTGAGATCCCTGACGCGCATCTCGAGGGCATCCGGTAACCAGACAGTCAATTTGAGGCCTGGCCCATCCGGGTTGGTCTGCAGGCCTAAATGAGAGAAGGGATCGGCGCAGCGGGCAGCAACCAAACGTTCAACGAGCATCGAGATTTCCTTTCATAGCTGAACATCCGCTCCGGCCAGGGCCGAAGCGGATGTAAGTGAGTCACGTTTTGTCGGCAGTGGCTCAACGACTGGCCTCATCACGGGCCTGGCTCATCTTGCCTGCCAGCGCCTTGAGCGCTTCATTGGCAAAAATATCCTCCAGATCGGTGGACAGCTTGCGACGCCAGTTGGGGTATTGATAACTGGTACCCGGCACGTTGACCGGTTTGTCCATCTCCAGCCAGTCTTCCAGCTGGGTACTGAACAGGGCGCAGCTGCCGCGGGACATATGCAGTTGCAGCCCATGGTTGAGTTCTGTGTTCATGCCAACCCAGTTCACGTCTTGACTGACGTTGTCAGAGATGACGCCATGAGCGTGCAGGCTGTCGAGGATCCGCTGTTTTGCCTGATGGCGATCAGCATACAGGGTCTTGAGCACGTCTTCATCCGGATACAATTTCAGCTCGCGGCCCAGCGCCAGATCGTCGCAATGCCAGAAGCCCTTGAGGGTCGGCATGTCGTGAGTGGTCAGGGCCGACATCGCCTGCTCGGTGTAGTGAGCAGGGGAAATGAAGCCCCCATCGACCTTGGATCGCTCGAAGAAGAACACCTTGTAGGAGTGAACGCCGTTCTCTTTCAGCGTGACATCTATGCCTTCGGGCACAGTGCCCAAATCTTCACCAATCAGCAGGCACTGATTGCGGTGGGATTCGAGCGCCAGGATCCCCAACAGATCGTTGACCGGATAGTAGATGTAAGCCCCCTTGGCGGCGGACTCTCCGGGCGGCACCCACCACAGGCGCAGCAAGGCCATCACGTGATCGATGCGCAGCGCGCCGCAGGAGCGCATGTTGGCGCGGAACAGATCCACCATGGGCTGATAGCCCGCCTCGAACAACTGGTTCGGGTTCATGGGGGGCAGGCCCCAGTTTTGGCCGAGCGGACCCAGGATATCGGGTGGCGCCCCGACAGAGGCTTTCGGGCAGTAGAGATCCCGGTTGGCCCAGATCTCGGTGGAGCCTTCAGAGACCCCGACCGCCAGATCCCGATAGATCCCCATCACCATACCGGCGGCCTTGGCGCGGGCATCGGCGTGCGCCAACTGCTCATCGGCCAGGAACTGCAGGTAGAGATAGAAGTTCACGTCCTGCTGGTGCGCGGCGACCCAGGTAGCCACCTCGGGGTTGTGGTAATCGCGGTACGCATCGGGCCATACCGGCCAGCCCCAGGCGTTTTCGCCCTTGCCATAGAAGTAGGCCTGCAGGGCATCAAAGGCCGCCTGCTGTTGCAGGCTGTCGCCACCGGCGATAACAAACTTTTCGAATGCAGTTTGTCGCGCTTGGCCAGGCTTTGTCTGGTCAAACACTTTGCGCAGCATACCGATCTTGGTCTCGATGACGCCGGTGTAATCCACGTTGCTCTTGGCGCGCAGCTCACTTAGGTGCTGCTGGAACGCCGGGTTGGCTACCTCAGCCTTGAGATGATCGTTGGCCAAAAACTCGGGCACCACCTCCACGTTGATGTAGGCCACATTGAGCCAGCGACGGGACGAGGGGCTGTAAGGGCTGGCACTCTCAGGGTTGGCAGGATAGAGGGCATGAATGGGGTTCAGGCCGACGAAGTGGGCTCCCCAGGCTGCGGCTTTCTCGACCAGCTGGCCGAGATCGCTGAAATCGCCTATGCCCCAGTTGTGGCGGCTGCGCAGGCAGTAGAGCTGCACGCTCGGGCCCCACACTTTGCGGCCAGCGGCGATGGGAGCCTGCTTGTAACAGGATTTGGGCGCGACGATGAGACGCATGCTGGCGAGCGGCTCATCGTTGCCCTCCTCCAGCAGGGTCAGCTGGTGATAACCCAGTTCAGGCTGCACATTCAACGCCACACGATAGGCCTGGCACTCCATCTCTTCGAATTCTGCGACGCCTACCAGCTCACCCTCGATGGGGGTGATTTGGCCGGACAACACAGTCCCCTGCTCCAGCGCAAGCTGCCAGCTGAGGGCGTCATTGACGAAATCGATGGGCAAGCGTACGTCGAGGGTAATGGGCTCACCGCTGCGAACCACCATCACGGGATCCAGCGCGCGCAGCCAATGCTGGCGATGCTCCTGCTCCAGCTGCTGCGTCAGGGCTACTTCGTCATCGACGCGATAACCCATTGCGCCCAGCATGGCGGCCTTGCTCTCTTCGGATACCTGGGCCGAGTGGCCCCAGGCGTCAACATACTCACTGGCAATGCCTTTGGCGGCAGCCAGATGTTCAATCAGGGTGGTCATAGTTTGAGAATTCCCGCTGTGGATTCTATCTATACTATTTTGATTAATTTTTTATGGGTGGTACTTGAACAATGGCTCTTTGGCCATGCTGAACCGCGCACATTTTTACACATCTGCCTAGCTGGTTGTGTGACCGAACAGGCACTATTGTTGATCTCTGTGACGCGAACCAACCGATGACATTTTCGACAAAAGTTGGTAGTCAGTTACATAAACCGAAAATAAATTTCACAGTTTTTCATGATTTAGCGCAATTTCAGACAGAATGTTGGTTGACTCATGGGGGAGTTCTAGTAAATTTACAAACGGAATTTTCTTTGACTACTGAACAGTTAGGTAACCAAATATGACTATCAAAGTAGGTATTAACGGTTTTGGCCGCATCGGCCGTTTCGTCTTCCGTCTGGCCGCTGAGCGTACTGACATCGAAGTGGTTGGTATCAACGACCTGATCGACGTTGACTACATGGCTTACATGCTGAAGTACGACTCCACTCACGGCCGCTTCAAAGGCACCGTTGAAGTCAAAGACGGCAACCTGGTTGTCAACGGCAAAACCGTACGTGTTACCGCTGAACGTGACCCGGCAAACCTGAAGTGGGATGCCATCGGTGTTGACGTTGTTGCCGAAGCCACCGGTCTGTTCCTGGACGACGCGACTGCTCGCAAGCACATCGCTGCCGGCGCCAAGAAAGTTGTTCTGACTGGCCCGTCCAAAGACGCCACCCCTATGTTCGTCATGGGTGTTAACGACGCGACCTACGCTGGTCAGGACATCGTTTCCAACGCTTCCTGCACCACCAACTGCCTGGCCCCGATCGCCAAGGTTCTGAACGATACCTTCGGTATCGAATCCGGCCTGATGACCACTGTCCACGCTACCACTGCTACCCAGAAGACCGTTGATGGTCCGTCTGCCAAAGACTGGCGCGGTGGCCGCGGTGCGGCTCAGAACATCATCCCGTCCTCTACCGGTGCTGCCAAAGCTGTTGGCGTTGTTATCCCGGAACTGAACGGCAAACTGACCGGCATGGCTTTCCGCGTACCGACTCCGGACGTATCCGTTGTTGACCTGACCGTCAACCTGAAGAAAGCGGCTACCTACGCTGAAATCTGCGCAGCCATGAAAGCAGCCTCTGAAGGTTCCATGAAGGGCGTGCTGGGCTACACCGAAGATCAAGTGGTCTCCACTGACTTCCTGGGCGAGCGTCAGACTTCCGTGTTCGATGCCAAAGCCGGTATCGCTCTGAACGACAAGTTCGTTAAAGTTGTATCCTGGTACGACAACGAAATGGGCTACTCCAGCAAGGTTCTGGACCTGATCGCTCACATCTCCAAGTAATTTGGGATGCGCAATCAAGTAGCTTGAAAAAGGCGGCCATTGGCCGCTTTTTTGTATTCTGGACCGTGGATTTTCCGACCCTCTCTTCTGAATGTGCGCGAGCACAGGAGTCCTCATGCAACCGACACGCTCTCTGACTGCCCACTGTATCCTCAGCCACAATGCCGCTGGCCTGCCCCTGCTCTCCATCGACAATGGCGATGCAAAGGCCGAGATCAGCCTATTTGGTGCCCAGGTGCTGCACTACCAGCGCCACGGCGAACCCGCCTCGCTCTGGCTCAGCGACAAGGCAGTGCTGGACGGCAGCAAGCCCATCCGCGGTGGCGTTCCAATCTGCTGGCCCTGGTTCGGCCCGGCCCCCGCCCGTGTCGGCAGCGGCAAACCGTCCCACGGCTTCGCCCGCACCAGCCTCTGGACCCTGGACGGTGTCTCTGATCACGGCGATGGCACGCTCGTCCATCTCTCTCTGCGTGGCAACAACGCGACCCGTACCCTCTGGCCCCACCCCTTCGAGTTGGAACTGGACGTCCTGGTCGGCAAGGAGCTCTCGCTGGTACTGACGACCCGCAACACGGGCAAGGCCCCCATCGCCTACAATGCCGCCCTGCACACCTATCTGCAGATTGGCGCCCCGGAAGCCGTCAGCGTGATTGGACTGGGTGAGCCTTATGCAGACATGCTGACCGGCCAGGATGCGCAGCAGCAGGGTGCGCTGACACTCACAGAGGCCATTGATCGGGTCTACCACCAACCCGAGGCCATGATCCGGGTTGAGGATGGCGATCGCACTACTCAGGTGGTCAGCGGCAACCACGACAGCATTGTGGTCTGGACCCCCTGGCAGGAAGGTGCCACCGCCATGGCTGACATGAGCAACGACGGCTACCGCACCATGCTCTGCGTCGAAGCAGCCATCACGGCCGAGGCTGGCGTAGTCATAGCACCGGATGAGGAGCACAGCCTCTCTACCGTGATCCTCTGATCTTCACGGCACTCATAACAAAAGAGGGCACCCGCGGGTGCCCTCTTTGCATGTCATGCCACTCTTGTCAGGCGTTACCCTGAGTCTTGAGCCTGAGCTCGGCGGCAAAATCGAGCATGCGATCCAGCGGGAGCAATGCCCTCACCCGCAGGGCTTCATCCACCAGGATCTCGTGACGCTCGGCGCCATCGGTCAACGCCTCCTTGATCGCCACCAGACCGTTCATTGCCATCCAGGGACAGTGGGCGCAGCTGCGGCAGGTGGCACCATCGCCACCGGTCGGCGCCTCGACCATCTCCTTGTCCGGACAAGCCTGCTGCATCTTGTAGAAGATGCCGCGATCGGTCGCCACGATCAGCTTCTGCTGAGGCAGTTCTTTGGCCGCCTTGATCAGTTGACTGGTGGAGCCCACCGCATCGGCCAACTCGATGACCGAGGCCGGAGATTCCGGATGCACCAGCACAGCCGCATCCGGGTTCTGCTCCTTGAGCTCGCGCAGGGCTCGGGCCTTGAACTCGTCATGGACGATGCAGTGGCCCTGCCAGCGCAGCATCTGGGCGCCCGTCTTCTTCTCGATATAGGCGCCGAGGTGCCTGTCCGGGCCCCAGATGATCTTGTGACCCTGGCTGTCGAGGTGTTCGACTATCTCAAGCGCAATGCTGGAGGTCACCACCCAGTCTGCCCGCGCCTTCACCGCAGCCGAGGTATTGGCATAAACCACCACTATGTGGTCGGGGTGGGCATCGCAGAAGGCCGAGAATTTATCGCTGGGGCAGCCCAGATCGAGGGAACACTCGGCCTCCAGGGTCGGCATCAGCACCCGCTTGTGCGGGCTCAGGATCTTGGAGGTCTCCCCCATGAAACGCACCCCGGCCACGATCAGGGTCTGGGCGGCGTGATCCCGGCCAAAACGGGCCATCTCGAGGGAGTCACCGACGAAACCACCAGTGGCCTCGGCCAGCGCCTGGATCTCGGGATCCGTGTAGTAGTGGGCAACCAGCACAGCCTGGCGCGCTTCAAGCAGTGCCTTGATGTCTGCGATCAGGGTCATTTTCTGCTCGGCGGTCAGCGGGGCCGGTTTGACCGGGAACGGGTAGTCCATCTCGACCACCGGAGGGATACTGCTCAGTGCATTGCTCATTGCGACTGTTCCATCAAGGCTCGGAAAGGCAAAAATTATAACCAGAAGCTGGCCACAAACCCATCAACAAATCCGGTGATACGCAAGTGTCCAGATACCCTCACGTGATTCGTTGTCATTCTTGCCAAAAGGAGTTTTCGAATGAAACAACGCCCGCTCAACACCAAACGGTTGCTCACCATGGGACTCTTCCTGATCAGCTGGGCGGCATGGTGCAGGGCAACCAGCAGTAGATGAGCACCGGCATCACCCGCTCGGCCAGTACGGTCGAGGGCACAGAGCACTCCTTCGAGGCACTCAACCGGGCGGTGGCACAGATCCAGCGGATCCACGCTCACATCAACCTGGTCGCCAGGCGGCCAAGGAGCCGAGTACCGTCAGCGATACCATCAACCAGAGCCTGCCTGATGCGCATGGGGGATGCCGCCGCCCCTGGGTGCCAGCCATCGCCTGAGCGAGGAGCTGGCGCAGGCCGCAACCGCCCAGGCAACCCAGCTGGATCGTCTGACAATCTGATGAGCAACAACCATAAAAAAAGCCCGCATCGTTGCGGGCTTTTCGATCTGGTGGTCGTTACTGGGATCGAACCAGTGACCCCCTCCTTGTAAGGGAGGTGCTCTCCCAGCTGAGCTAAACGACCTGGGATTCTGAAATGATGGTGGGTCGTGCTGGATTCGAACCAGCGACCAATTGATTAAAAGTCAACTGCTCTACCGACTGAGCTAACGACCCATCTAAATCATTTTTTTACAAACTGGTGGTCGTTACTGGGATC
>NZ_JAACGC010000038.1:0-41053 GCF_029237385.1 Aeromonas sp. 1HA1 | reverse complement strand
GATCTGGCGCTGCCAAAAATCAACGCGTTCTTGAGTGGTCATAGCGGAAATCCCAACGTAGATACGATGGGTTTCAGTGTGCCGAGGTGATCTCAGTAAAAACAGGTGCTGATTCAGGGGCGCTTACGATACAGATTTTGACCTTTGACTTTCAGTTGATGATCGATACGTCCGATTATCGCCCCTAGTCTTGGACCATAGCGACCACAAGTGCAACGCTGCGTTGACAATTCACTGGCAATATCTCCTGTTGCATAACGCACCGCCGCAAATCCCCGCGGCTGGGTCAAAGTGGTGACGACTACTTCTCCCGGTTCGCCCTCTTTCACTGGTTTGCCCGTCTCTGGATCAAGAAGTTCCACATGCAAGTAGTCATCATTAATGTGAAAACCGTTGTGCTGGCCGCATTCGAATCCGATGGAGCCGATCTCGCTGCATCCATATTCGTTGAGCATTAACTCGAAGCCCCAAACCTCCTTCACTTTTTGCGCAGCTGCCGTTAAACGGTTATTGGCATCAAAAGAAGCACAAGCGGCCAAGTACGCCACCTTAGGTAATAAATCTTTGCTTGGAAAAGCATCCCCCAGTCGTTCAGCAATTTCCAGCAGGAATAGTGGATTTCCCACAATAAATTTAGGGCGATGGTATTTCATGATATCGACCAAGCGGTTCACTCGCTGGGGCGAACAGCGAAAAACGCCAACCCCTTGCTGTTTTGCTGCTTGGCACACCAGCATACCCAACGTATACATATCGTTATTGCTCAACATTTGGATCACAAAGTCGCCGGGTTGAACCCCCATTTCACTTAAGACCCGACCGACTGAACTCACCCAAATCTGCTCTTGCAAACGATGTACTGGTATATCAACAGGGCGGCCGGTCGTGCCCGATGAGCTCACAAAATCAGTCACATCACCGTATTCCATGACGTCCTCCCAGTGATCCCGAAGATGATGTTTTCGCACTACAGGAATCTGCTGAAACAGCGCTACGGTAAATTTTGGTGTTGCCAAATCCACGTAATCTTTCCAATGTTTCTGATAAAACTGACGATTAGCCGCATAGAAAATTGCAGTCCTCAACTTTGTTATATTCATATGGTCACTCTACTTTTAAATAAACGTTATCGTTTCTTGATTACCGACACGTTGGAGTACATGTACGTTTGTTCTTGATCCGTGAGTCGCTCACTCAGGTTATGATCAATTTCGAGCTCTGGAGGCAGGTTGTACTTCTGGTGGCCGATCATCGAACGCGTCACTACCACACCTCCACTGGGCAAAAATGCAGAAAGCTGTATAAAGAACTGCCGCAAAGCATCTTGAGGAATACATTCAATGACATTTGATAGTGCTAATTTGGAATAAGTTTGCTGCATGTCTGCCCGGCTGATGAAGTCTAAAATGTTAGCGCTGACAACATGCAATTTTTCAAGGTTTTGCTTTACCCGTTGATACAAGTTATCAGTAAGATAAGGCGTACAAGAGCCTCCAGCGGGAGGGCGGCCAAAGAGCAACTTGGTCATCAAACCATTCTTGTTGATCATGGTTGAGTAAAAGGCTTTTTCTATCTTACGTTCCAGATGTTGAGACAGCGTAGTATCGTCAGCAAAATATTTTGAAAATCCTTCACCATAAATTCGTCTTAATGTATAAGAATTAAGGCACAGGCGTAAAAATGCCCGCCAGCGCCGATTATTGAATCGCTCTCTGAAATAAGTTCGCTGCTCCTCGAGCGTTTGAAGAGCCATAATCTCGTCAAAGACTCTAGGGGAGTGGATAAGATACCGCAAGACCAGCCCTGTGATACGACTCAGTCGATCCGTCCGACCAGCATAATTAACTCCGCGGTTCACCTGCCTACGATGTGTTTTCCAGTAGGCTGCTGCGTCATCCGGCAAGTCATCCCAGAGCATATCCAACAAGCCTTGGCGCTCCAGCGGGGAAGCATCTTCTTCTCCGAAAAATTTGATGCAAGTGGGGCGTTCGAACACTCTGATTGCAGCTCGTTTGAGCTCAAGTAGATAGTTTTGTGAACGATTTAAGTCAATTGACGTCATCAATGCTGGTCCTTCAGCCAATAGCCGCAGTGCAGAACAACCGCCGGAACTAATGACTAGGACCTTATCAGAGGGCTGAATTGATAAAGCGTTGAGGTCAACCCTAATGTCTTCTCGTCCCTGACCGTACATGAGAGGCAGATCCACCCCATCGCAGGAAGACTGTGACTGATGAGAATACAGGCTGTTCATAAACAGGCTTCACTGCCTATCAATGCGCTCTCGGATAAACGGCGTTTTTTCCATTTCAGCGTTAACATCAACCCTAGCAATGCGAGGGCGGCAAACAGACTGGGAATAAGCAATATTTTAAATATCCCTTTATAATCCAGACCAAACTGGAAGAGCCACGCCCCCATCATGGCACCGACAATACCACCCGCGCGGCCCATTCCGAGCATCCATGAAACACCTGTCGCTCTTGAAGACGTCGGATAATGAAGCGTTGCGATGGATCCCATAGACGCCTGCGCCCCATTCATGACCGTTCCCGCTAACAAAATAAATAATCCCAACAGATAGATGTCTGATAAAAAACCAATTGAGAACAGAAGCAGTCCTGTCATTAAGTAGTTAAACGCCACAATTTTGTGTGGTGTTATTTTGTCCATTAACAGCCCAGAAACAATGGTGCCAACAGCGCCACCAAGCGGAAATAATGCAGTCAAAAATGCTGCATGCTGCAAATCATAACCGGCTTCCCCCATGAGAATCGGCATCCAGCTGGTAACCACATAAAAAATGAGCAGCCCCATAAAATAAGCAAGCCAAAGCAACACCGTCGCAGGTAACATTGACCGCGAGAGGATATCCCTGATTGGGGTTATCGTAGACTCTGACACTGGCGTTGGACTGACAGAAAGATTGACGCGTCTTTCTCCTAACAGTCGATGGACAGTCTTTCGAATTTTAGATTCTGCTCCAGGCTGGTTCAGTTGAAACATAATACTTTCTGGCAGCGTCAGGATGATCGGGATCAGCAGCAGCAACGGCAGTATTCCCCCAAAGATGAACACACTGTGCCAGCCCAAATTCGGGATAAGCCAGGATGCCAGCCCGCCGCTTAATGCAGCGCCAAAAGGAAAACCACAGAACACCGTATTCACCATCAGAGATTTGTATCGTTCTGGGGCAAACTCCGAAATAATGGTTAACGCATTCGACATTGCTGCCCCGATCCCGATCCCGGTGCACAACCTCCAGAATGCCAGTTGATTCACGTTGATAGCCTGTGTCGTGGCGATGCAGCACACACCAAATACGATCACAGAAAAAACAATAATTGGCTTTCTGCCCAGCCGATCTGAGACCGGTCCCGACACAATAGCCCCGAGCGCCAGGCCGATAAGGGCAGCACTCATTGCAAGTCCTAGGTCAGCTTTGGTAATTCCCCACTGCTCGATAATAGCGGGCGCAACATACCCCATCAACGCAGTATCAAAACCATCAAAAATAAGAATGCTCAAACACAGCAAAAGAATGTAAATATGAAAAGAGGATACCTTGGCAGTTTTAACCGCCTGGCGAACACTGATGGACTCTGTATCATTCATAACTCGCGCCCTTTACGAAAAGGTGAATTAAAGCCTGAGACTGCTTATCTCCCAGCTTATTTTTACAATCGTTAATTGTTCATTTCTGTCTGGCAGAACCTGTGCGTCGTCGTCATGCCGCATGAACAGCGACAATTCAGAAGAACGGACAATAGACCCTGTCAATCCTGCCCGGTTCAAAGCGTTTCTCAGTGTTGCAGGCTATTTTATATACTGACTGTTTTCGTCATGTATTCAATCGAATGTCCTGCAGTTTGGAAAAATGCTTTCCTCCCGGACAACAAAAAACCATGAGGAGTTAACAGCCTCTAAGAGAGGCTATCCCGAAGCAGGAAAGGTATTAATATGTTTCGATTTCAAACTGACGACGCGCCCGTCGCGAATCGTTGTGATCGTAGCGCGGAACCTTGAAAGTCTGTAGTTCCTCCATTCGAGTCGCAGGCACAGCACTGATTGGCTTGTCACCTGCAATAGTCACCCTCTCCATATGACGATGATTCGGGTAATAATCATGAACAGCTGCATGCTGCACCGAGCGATTATCCCACAGCACCAGCATATTAGGTTTCCAGTGATGGCGATATTGATACTCAAGCACCGATGTAGCGTTGAACAGCTGCGTCAGTAACGCTTCACTGTCACGCTGTGTCATTCCCTGAATTGCCCGGGTGTAACTCTGATTGACAAAGAGTGCTTTTTTCCCAGTGGTTGGGTGCACTCGAATAACTGGGTGAGCCATTGGCGGATATTCCAGCTCTTTCTGACGCAAGAGCGCCTGTCCCGCTTCAGTTTCAGGAAATAGAAACTTGTAAGGTGAGAAATCGTGAATGCCTTCTAGCCCTTGCAAGTATTCACGCATTTTTTTGGACAAAAATTCGTATGCAGTTGTCATACTGCTGAAGCAAGTATCACCACCGATTTCAGGCACAACGCGTGAATAAAGCATGGTCGCTTTGGGAGGACAACGCTTGTAGGACTCATCCGTGTGCCACCGGTCAGTCAATACTGGTGGGTTACCATCTTTGTAATCAAAGACAATGAGTTCAGGATGTTCTTCACTGTTCTCAGCAAAAGGATGTACAGTGAGCTCGCCAAAATATCGCCCTATCCTTAGGATGTCTTCCGACGACAAGAATTGATCGGGGAAAACCAGTACTTCATGCTCACACAATGCCTGCTCAAGCTGCGCAATTGTCGTATCGCTCAGGGGCTCCCGCATGTCCAGGGCGGAAATATCTGCGCCAAAAAAAGGACTCAGTTTTTTCAAGGTAAACTCAGGGCTACTGCTCATCTTAGTCTCCAGTCGTCTAATTCAACTTCACAGCCATGCTGTAGGTTGCCGGGCTATTAATAATAGGTTTCGTTGCACACAGAAAGAGCATCACTGAACACAACATCATGGGATAAAAAGCACTTTCAGGGTGGCCGGTCTGGTCCCATAAAAAGCCACTTACCACAGGGGTGATCACGGCGCAGGCGTAGCCAACGGTCAGCATCAGTGACGATACACGATGGACCTCATTGGCCTGACTCACAGCACTTGGAAGCCCAAGCATCAAAATCAGGACGATGGCAGAGAAGAAGCCCAAGATCGCTGCCGCGGGAACGATAACCTCCGCCTTGTAGAGTACGACCATCGTTAGGGCTCCCAACAATCCAGCAGAGGACAACAGATAAGGCATACGGGACTTCGCCAGGGAACCACTGGCCATCAACAAAAGTATGGAAGCGGGTATCTGGCCAAGATTCAATGCAATCAATGCTGACGACGTCTGAGATGCTGCACCTATTTCATCCAAGAACCGGGGAATAAAAAAGTTGGTCGCAAAATACGTGGCATTCACACATCCCATCATCAACCCCAGTTTCCAGACGTTTTTTTGTCGGAAATCAGGCCACCATTTGGTTCTGCTCCCCAATTGCTGAGCAACGGCATTCTTTTGGGACACGCCAAAATAAATCAGACCAGCGATCAACCACGAGACAACGGCCCAAAACTGATAAGCCTCCCGCCAAGTGCCCAGCCAAGGAACCAGCAAGGTATCGGTGATCGCCACGGGGATGACCTCACCTCCCAGCAACATACCATTCACATAAATGGCTGTTGCAAACACGATATGCTTGGGATACCAGTTGGCAACGATGGATGGCAACGCCGGCTGCATCAACGCCACCCCTAACCCTGTAACAGAAGTAGCCAGGTACATGGTCATAGCCGTATCCACGGATCCACGCAGCCCAGAACCGATACCTGTTATCAACAAACCCGCCACGAGGGTTTTGAGAGCCCCGGTTTTTGAGATCAGGAGTGCCCCCAGAATCGCGGCTACCGCAAACAAGATAGGCGGAATACTAGAAATCACCCCAACTTGAGTTTCCGTGAGAGCCATTTCAGCATGAATCTGTGAAATTACTGGTGGAGTGGCCAGAATCGTTAGCCGGGTCCCGGCTCCAGCCAGCCACAGTAATACCAACCCAAACCAAGGCATTCCTTCAATACTCGAAAAATACTTAGATAAGGGCTTCATCATGACTCCTTACCGACTGTTTTTCAGAGAGAGAAATACTCCTATTCTTTTCAAAGCTGTCGACCTGTTCAGGTGTAAATGCAAGGAAATCGGTCAACAACTGTCGTGTATGCTCACCATGCTCTGGTGCAGGCTGTCTGACAACGTCAAATGCAGGATAGGCTCCTAGCTGTATCGGCTGGCCCACCAACAACATCTCACCCAGACGTGAATGGGAAACAGAACACTTCATATTGAGGGCATCCAACTGAGGATTGGACATAGCCTGACCAACATCATAGACAGGGCCGCAGGGAATACCTTTATCGTTCAGCCGAAGAATGAGATCATCACTCTCATGGTTCTTCGTTACTGATTCAATCAAAGCCATCAATGCAATACGATTATTGGATCGTGCGTGAATGTCCTGATATTCAGGGCGTTCGTACAATGCACCCAGTTCTAACAGTTCGCACAGAATAGAGAATTTATCATCCTCTGCTGCAGCAATGTTTATTTCTCCGTCGAGCGTTTTCACAACACCTGTAGGCATTAATGTAGGATGATCATTCCCCATCTGTTGCGGCAGAGTCCCATCATGGAGCCATCGGGCAACCTGAAAGTCCATCATCGCTAATGTCGACTCCAGTAATGACGTTGTCACCCATTGCCCTTCGCCCGTCCGTTCACGCAGATAAAGAGCCATTAACACCGCAATAGCAAGATTCATCCCGGCGCTTACATCCGCGATAGCAACGCCCGTTCGCAATGGTCCCGTATTCGGAGTTCCGGTCAGAGACATGATGCCTGAGACACCTTGTATTATTTGATCCACTGCGGGCCGACTGACACATGGACCTTGCTGGCCAAAGCCGCTGATACTGCCGCAGATAATTCGAGGATTTATCGCCTTAAGAGACTCATAATCCACACCTAAGCGGAACTTCACTTCGGGCCTGAAGTTTTCAAGTACGATGTCCGCCTTTGCCACGAGACGCTTTAAGATCATCTGACCTTCGTCAGTCTTGAGATTCACTGATAAACTGCGCTTGTTACGGTGTAAGTTTTGATAATCAAATCCTTCTCGTGATCCACCCATACTGTCACCACGGTCGGTTGGTTCTTCGATTTTAATCACGGCCGCGCCCCAGTCAGCAAAAAGCCTAGACGTCACAGGGCCAGCTCTATGACGTGTTAAATCCACTACAGTCAACTCAGACATAGGTAAATGGCACATGTTATTTTTCCAGTCAGTATTTGGACAGATCAGAGGGGGTAGACAATTGAGTCAGATATAATGTCGGGGGCACAGATGCAGCTCCTTTGTTTAAAAGTAATCTGCGTGTCCCTCATTATCAGGATGTCCAATGTTTTACCCGTTACCAGCAGGGATGCCTCGTGGCCATTAATGCTCTCATATACCGTAAAGCTGCTCGTGGCAGATACCAGAATACATGATCCTTGCTGTTCCACTTCGATGATGCGCAGGTTTGATACCATGTGTTGCTGAACGCGCTGCCGGAAATAGATAGAATCCTGCAATGCTGCGGCCCGGTCGTACGCCATGTCTTGGTTTTCACACAATACAAAACATAAGGGCCAGCCGCGTTCAACGTTTTCACGAGACGTCACTTTATAGAGGCAATCAGGGGCGAGGAATGTGACCCATTTCATCAGGTCGTTTTGCTCAAGAGTATCGTGATAGGCAGCATAAAAATTTGCCACCGCTGCCTGAAGTGTGAGGTCTCTTTGTAAACTACTCAAAGTGCAATACCTCTTTATAATATCGGTAGAATCCACGGATCGCCGACTCAGTCATCATATGATCTTCACTCGATTCTCCCGTGCTGGCCTCCAGAACAATATTCGACTGAGGGCTGCCTTTGGCACCATCTTGCGTCACTGCTAAGATCTCATTGTCATCAATGGTTACCAGTCCGGACGGCCCCAATAAATTGGCCTGCAGCAGCCGGCGTTTCGTGAGCGCTTGAGATTCATTCGCATAGCCAAAAAACGTCCAGACCTTAATACAGGCATTCGGACCATCCGGAATAACGTGTCGCATTGCCAAGCAATTGAGCTGCTGTAGCATGATCAGATTTGGAAAAATCGTCATAATCGCCCCAGTTCCATGCTCAAATTCACGTTGATGGTCAATTAGCTGAGGCGCTTTGAGTCGAACCTTAGGTGCAGCCTCTTCGTTCTGGCGCAACTGAAAGGAAGCAGTACTCACAAGTACACTGTGTGCCCCGGTTCGACACACTTCGACACTTGTTTTCTGATCAGAACGCCAAATTCCGAAGTTTTTGAAAAACGAGTGTAGTAATGCTGCATGAAAGGGATCTTTGACGTTTTCAACCTGCAATTTCCAATTGCAGTTGATGCGATGGCGCATTTTTCCGATAACCTTAAGTGTCCTGCCATCACACACCCGATCAAAATAGGCAAGCATGGCCGGATCGAGGTATTCCTCAAATGGTGGCAAGTCAAATGAGTGACTGGCAAAAATTACACCATGACGCACCGTGACGTTCAGCCGCCGCATTCCGTGTTCATCCGGATTAAACGACGCCGACATCCCGCCCTTACCATCAATACCATTCTTAAACGGCATCCCTCTCAGTTCACCCTGAAGATTAAACGCCCACTCATGGTACGGGCAGACGAACAATTTCACGTTACCCTGTTGGTTATGACAAACTTTCGCTCCCCGATGAGGACAACGGTTTACCAAAACATTGATAGCCCCTTCGCGGTCACGAACCACAACCACGGGGGTCCCACCGAGGTATGTCTGGATATAATCGCCCGGGTTGGCGACTTCAGCCGCCAACCCTACATAGTTCCAAGTGTTACCCTGAAAAATGTATTCCATTTCCTGGGAATAAACCGAATCACTGGTGTAGACTTCCGAAGGGATCCGTCGTGTGCCTTCCTTAGGCCATGGCTTCATCCGAAAGCTCCTCATGAGCCTCAGTACTGACACTGAGGTTGCTGGCATAGACCGTCAGATCTGCGATTCTCGACATCACTGTCATCAGCATGGCCCAGCCTTTGTTCTGGATATCAAACAAGGCTTGGCTATCTCCAATCTCAGCCGAAGCGATAAAATCGTAGCCCATACGAACATGCTCATCATCAAGCACACTATGCAGCTCAAAATGCTCTTTTGTGGAGGAGTCAACTAAAGCAGGTTTAATGTGCTTGTAGAAATACACTGCTGACGCTTCCACAACCAAATGCACCAAGACGACCTTTTCGAGATCAGCCAAAGAGTACATTTGACTTACAAACCATGAACTTGCTGCCTCCAATGTCGGATCAAAAACCACTTCAAAATCCTGACGATTGTTTTTCAGTTGACGATTGTGTCCTAACTCTTCTTCAAGGTGCGACATTGTCATGTCTTCGTAGGCCTTGTCATTCAGAGTGGAGGCTCTAGATAGCACCATTCGCTGAAAATGATCCGACCATACCTGAAAACAATTGAGAAACTTGGATTTAGCAACCGGATTTTCCAGCAGCTTACGATTCACTAACGCAAAAAGCTTATGTTTATCAAAACGCTCCATGTAGATCTCATTGCGAGCAAACAGTTGTTCTGCCACAGAGCCGCCAAAATTCTTTTTAATATCGTCGGGAAGGAAAGTCGCCCAAGGGTCAGAATAATCCTCATACAAGCCGCGGCTATCAAACTGTATAGACAGCCCCCAGAATCCATTTGGCTCGGCACCTTTAAATCCATGCAGCTTACCAGGGGGAACCAAAAGCGCATCACCTGCTTGCATGTTTGCCTGCACATCCCCAGTGGTCCATGCACCACCTTCGCACATCAGAATCATCGACTCTACAGGGTGAATGTGCGGTTCCAGCTCTTCACCTGCCTCTAAACGTACCCATGCCATGGACACTCGGTTATCGTCAGGAAGGAAATCCAGCAGATGTGGTTGTTTCATAAAATCTTTCACGTGACCAAGCCAGTGCTCTACCCCATCAACTTCAATTGTTCGTATTGATGGAATGTCATCACGCTTTACCAGTGTCACATCAGTTAATTTTTTCATTTTGACTCTATTTATAATTCACGCAGAAAGATGCATTAGATGCATCTATATACCCAGTTGAAATGGAACTCGTTAACCGAAGGAAAATGGTACTCGAACGACTCGCAATAGCAATAAAAAACAAACAACCAATCCACACAATGTGACATTTATTACATTTTTTTAAATTCATTAGCTTGTTGCAACGATTTGTCCAGCACTTATTGTTGACATGCTATCTAAGCTTGTATAAGAGATGTTATTTTTGGCTCTGTCCCAATTACGTGTTACAGGTTCCCCAATGCCTCATGCAAACATGCCTTGATATTCAGGCCCCTCCCGTAAAGTTCCAGTATCCTGCGCCAGCCTTGGCAGTTATGGGCACGCACTCTGACTAACTGAAACTGGCATAAACACCCACCCCATCACACACCTCAACATCGCATCCGGTAAAGCTGCTGCGACCGTCTCAGCGTTCATTTTCTCCAGTTGGAAATCCGCATGGTGGCTCGCTCGGTCTTGCACCACCATCACCGGAATATAATCGGGCCCGGTTCCATGGGTTCGCCCTTTACCTCCACACAGCTAATTCTCGTTGCCTTTTGAAAGATTCGAGGAAGAAGGTTTAATCCACTGCAATAATCCCTTCTTCTCACGTTGCCTGATCGGTGGCTGAAGCAGTGGTGCCAAAAAAGGCAGAATTCTTGTAAAACAAGCAGCAGATGGACACCTGACTGGAAGTGAATCGCCCGCACTTTCCCTGGAATATCAGTAAATCGCGGACGCGAGTGTTCATCCTTAATTCATCTGAGGAGCAACACATTAGCAGCAATCTGCATCCCACTTTTCCCACTTTATCTGGCTTCTGCTGCCCCTTTGGCTTGTTGTAGCCGTTCAAACTTGGCGTGTACCCGGTTGGGGTAGAGGTCGGTGTAGATCTGCCAGAGAATGTTGATGTTTCTGTGGCCGGTGACTTGGGCGACCTCGTCGATGACAAAGCCAGCCTCAAACAGACGGCAGGCTCCTTCTCGGCGTAGGTCGTGCCAGCGTAAGTCTTCAATGCCAAGCTCTGTTCTGACCCGCTGGAAACCGGCTGTGACGCTCTTGCCATTGTAGGGGAAGATGCGATCATCGGTTCTGGGCTGACGCTGGAGGATCTCCCAGGCTTCACCCAGCAGGGGAACCAGCATATGGTTCCCTATCTTTTTTCTCGGGTCTTTGCGGTCTTCAACCAGCACGGCCCGGTTTTTCTCATCTACGCCAGACCACTTAATATTGCACACCTCGCTTATCCGCATGCAGCTCAGGATGGCGAAGTTGAGAAGAGCGGTGTAGGGGATCTTGGCCATGCCGCGGCTCTGTCGTTTTTCCAGTCCCAGAATGATCCGATCGAGTTCATCGCTCACCGGACGTCGGGTGCGCTTCTGGGCTTTCCCCACCAGTTTCAGGTTGTTAAGCGTCTTACGTGCTTCAAGGATGAGCTTGTTGTCGACCGGGATATTGAAGACGGGGTTGGCGGCAGCAAATACGGACCCAAGGTAGCTGATATCGTGGGCTATGGTGGCAGGCGAGGCTCCCGCATCCCTTCTGGCCTGACAGTGGTCGACCAGATCCTTGATGGTGAGCTGATCGGCATTGAGCTTAGCGATATCGCAATCGGCTACCAGATCGAGGCAGTAGGCTTTGGTTCTGCCTATGGTGGGGCTGATGGCTGAATGGGCACGGTAGAGCGAAATGAGTTCGCGGATGGTGGGGGCGGGTTGTACCTGTCCTGGCAAACCATCTCGCTCGATCATTGCAACCATCTGCATTCCCCAGCTCTTGGCGTCGGACTGCCTGCCAAAGGTTCGGGATTTTCGGTATACTACCTCTTCGCCTTTATGTTCCCTGACGGTACAGCGATAGCGTAACTCGCCTTTGCTGGTCTTACGTTTTTCTATTGTGTAGCCGGCCATAGATACCTCGTGGAGTACAGCTGCCCCATGAAATGGTGGGGCAGATATGGGGCAGGTTCAATCAACAAATGTCTGGAAACACCCGCAAATGACTCAGAAACAAATCAGTGAAACCCCCGTTAAATCAGGCTCTGAGGCCATATCTGGCAAGCCTGCCCACCGCCAGACATTCTCGATTGCCCCCATGCTGGACTGGACCGATCGGCATTGCCGTTATTTCCACCGTCTGATGACCCGCCAGACCTTGCTCTATACCGAGATGGTGACCACGGGCGCTATCATCCATGGCAAAGGGGATTATCTGGGCTATAGCGAGCAGGAGCATCCCATCTCACTGCAACTGGGTGGCAGCAACCCGGCGGATCTTGCCCACTGCGCCAGACTGGCACAGGAGCGCGGTTATGACGAGATCAACCTCAACGTGGGTTGCCCGTCGGATCGGGTCCAGAATGGCCGCTTCGGTGCCTGCCTGATGGGCGAACCCGCGCTGGTGGCCGACTGCGTCAAGGCGATGCGCGATGTGGTCGATATCCCGGTGACGGTCAAGACCCGCATCGGTATCGACGATCAGGACTCTTACGAATTTTTGCAGGCCTTTATCGAGCAAGTTCGCGACGCCGGTTGCGATACCTTTATCGTGCACGCCCGCAAGGCGTGGCTGAGCGGCCTGAGCCCGCGTGAGAACCGCGAGATCCCGCCGCTCGATTACCCGCGCGTCTACCGGGTCAAGCAGGATTACCCCGAGCTGACCATCGCCCTCAACGGTGGCGTCACCTCCATGGAGCAGACCCTCGAGCATCTGCAGCATGTCGATGGCGTGATGATGGGGCGCGAAGCCTATCAGAATCCCTATATCCTGGCGCAGGTGGACAGCCAGCTGTTCGGCCTGACGGGCGACGTTCCTAGCCGTCATGAGGTGGTACGGATGATGCTGCCCTACATGGAGCAGGAGCTGGCCAAGGGCAACTACCTCTCCCACATGACCCGCCACATGCTGGGGCTGTTCCAGAACATGCAGGGTGCCCGTGCCTGGCGTCGTCACCTGAGCGAAAACGCCTGCAAACCGGGTGCCGGCATCCAGGTCGTACTGGATGCCATGGCCAAGGTGCCGGAATTCGCCAGCGCCGACTAGGTGGAATAATCCTGTATCGCTTCACTGGTTTATGGCTGCACAGGGAGCCGCAGCTGGGCTGACCCTTAACCCGTTCCCGCCCACCAATGAAAAAGCCGGTAACACCTGGTGTTACCGGCTTTTCTATGCGTGGCCATCGCGCTGACGTTACGCCCCCTTGTCCACAAACTGCAGTTCGGGTGCAAATGACGTCAGCACATCGGCACAGTAGTCCCAAGTCGAGATGCGATAGTGCTGCAGATCCTCGTCCAGATGAAGCCCCTCCGATTCCTGATGGAACCAGCTGGCAAAACGGGACGGGGTGATGAGCTGGATCTGCTCCTCGATGGCATGACTCTCCTTGCCTTCCGACAGATCGCAATCCTCCATGACCCGCACCGCGAAGATATGGCGAAAGTAGACCCGGCACAGGATCTGGGGCGGCAGATCTATGCTTCGCGCCCGACCCAGCATGACGGTCAGAGAGTCACTCCAGATATCCTGATGCAGTTCGGCCACAACCAGGCCTGGGGGGAGTTGGCGGGACGGAGCCCAAGGTACGGCAACCTGCCGAATGGCATTTTTCTGTTCCATCATCCACCTCACTACGGCGCACGCCATATCTTGAGTGTATCTGAAACAAATTCCGCTGACGATGGCAATAAAAAACCCGGCTGGCGCCGGGTTTTACACGATTACTTGACGGCGTCTTTGAGCGCCTTGCCTGCCACAAAGGACGGCACATTCGCGGCTGCAATCTGGATTTCTTTACCAGTTTGCGGATTACGACCGGTACGGCCCGCGCGATGGTTCACCTTGAAGGTACCAAAACCCACCAACTGCACAGCATCGCCTTCTTTCAGGCTCTGGGTAATACCATTGATGATCTCTTCCAGAGCAACTTTGGCCTGAGCTTTGCTCAGATCGGCTTTGGCGGCAATTGCATCGACAAGTTGAGCTTTGTTCATAACATTTCCTTTATGATCGGGCATTTAGCACCGGGCCACTCTATTCAAAAAAAAACACTCAGGCAAAGGCTTTATCAGCCAGGTTGGCTTGAATGCTGGGGTTTTCATCAAGATCTGCGGAAATAGTCACAAATCTCACCCCTTCGTTATCGCGATGGATTGGAAGAGGAGAGCACGTGATGGCGTCTTGTAGCCAAAACACCATCAGATGTAACAATATCCCCATACACCTATTGACGGTCAACAGGATTTTCCCTAGTTATAGGGAGTGTCGTCAGTCAATAAGAAAGGCCGGAGGCCTGTAGCGATAGCACTCCATGCCTATGCCCCACGGAGGGATTATGTTAACTGAACTGGAACAAACCAAACGCGCATTGGCAGGAAAGCATCGGGCTATCGATGACTGGCTGGATGCCAGGCAGGCTCTGCTGGTTGAATACATGCGGCTCGCAGGGCTGACGCCCGCCCGCACCAAACAGCGCTCACTCCCCGGCCATGTCGAACTGCAGCGTTTCTGCGAGCAACTGGTCGATTACGTCAGCGCCGGCCACTTCGAGATCTACAACCATGTGGTCACCGCCTTCGAAAAAGCCAGCGGCGACAAACTGGAGCTGGCCAAGCGCATCTATCCCAATATTCGGGCATGCACCGAATTCGCACTGGAATTCAACGACAAGTACAGCAACGCAGATGAGGCTCAGTTGCTGCTGCTGGATGAAGATCTGAATCAACTCGGCCCGGTACTGGAGGATCGCTTCAAACAGGAGGATCGGCTGGTCAAGGCGTTACAAGTGGTGGAATCACTCAGCACCCGACAGGTTTGATATCCAATTTCGGAGCCAGTTCAAGATCCTGATGCGCAAGGTACATTACACTCTGTTATGACCTTTAGCACCAAACCCTATTGCTGACAGGAGATGAGAATGTCCGAGCGTCGCCGTTTTTCACGAATCCTCTACTTGACCATGGCCGACCTCGTCCAGGGCGATAAGATATGGCGTACCCAGCTGGTGGATATATCCCTCCAGGGGGCGCTCTTGATCCGGCCCGATGGCTGGGAGAGCAACGACAACAAAGAGTATGAACTGGGCTTCGTCCTGAGCGGCAGCGACATCGAGATCAAGATGCAGGTCGAACTGACCCATGAGGCCAGCAAGAAGCTGGGATTCTACTGCCACCATATCGACATCGACAGTGCGACCCACCTCAAGCGGATGGTAGAGCTCAACGTCGGAGATGAAGAGCTGCTCCATCGTGAACTGGAACAACTGCTAAACGAGCATCTGGAACACCCTCATCCCTGAGAAACCCTCCAGATGCAATAGAAAGGAGCGCCGATGGCGCTCTTTCTTTATTGCCTGGATTTATTGCCGAGATCTGTTACATCCACGTTTTAAAACGCGGCTGCATCCATGGTCACAAGGCTTCCAGCGCATCTGCCAGTTTTTTCACCGGCACCACTTCCATCCCCTCGATAGGGTGCTTGGGTGCATTGGCATAGGGCACTATGGCACGGCGGAAGCCGTGCTTGGCGGCCTCCTGCAGCCGTTCCTGACCGGACGGTACTGGCCGGATCTCGCCGGACAGGCCCACCTCACCAAACACCACCAGATCCTTGGGCAAGGCCTGATCTCTAAAGCTGGAAACCATGGCCAGCAACAGGGCCAGATCCGCACTGGTCTCTTCAACCTTGACGCCCCCCACCACGTTGATAAAGACATCCTGATCCGCCATCTGCAGCCCGCCATGACGATGCAGTACAGCCAGCAGCATGGCGAGACGGTTGTGATCCATCCCCACGGCCACCCGGCGCGGGTTGGATAGCTGGGAGTAGTCCACCAGTGCCTGCAGCTCCACCAGCAGCGGTCGGGTACCCTCCCAGATCACCATGACGATGGAGCCGGGGGCCTGCTCCTCACCCCGGCTGAGGAAGATAGCGGAAGGGTTGCTCACCTCGCGCATGCCCTGCCCCGTCATGGCAAACACACCGAGTTCGTTGACGGCACCGAAGCGGTTCTTGTGGGAACGCAGAGTGCGAAAGCGCGAATCGTTGGCGCCATCCAGCAATACAGAACAGTCGACACAGTGCTCCAGCACCTTGGGACCAGCCAGGGTGCCATCCTTGGTCACATGGCCCACCATGAAGATGGCGACGTGATTCTGCTTGGCGTAACGGGTCAACAGGGCCGCGGCCTCCCGCACCTGGGAAACGGAGCCGGGAGATGACTGAACATCGACCACATGCATCACCTGGATGGAGTCGATGACCATGATCTGCGGCTGCTCCTGCTGAGCTATGATGCAAATCTGCTCGACACTGGTCTCGGACAGCATGCGCAGCTTGTCGGTAGGCAGCCCCAGCCGGCTGGCACGCATCGCCACCTGCTGCAGCGACTCTTCCCCAGTCACATAGAGAGTCTTCATCCGCTCAGCCAGACCGCACATGGTCTGCAACAGCAGGGTAGACTTGCCCGCCCCCGGATTGCCGCCAATCAGAATGGCCGAACCTGGCACAACGCCGCCACCGAGCACCCGATCCAGCTCCTTGAAACCGGAGGAAAAACGGGGGATCTCTGTGGTGGCGATCTCCGCCAGCGTCTGAACCTGACTGCCGATGGCGCCGGCGTAGCCGGTGTAGCGGGCATGTTTGCCCGGCGTCACTGAGCCAAGACGCACCTCAGTGATGGTGTTCCACTCCTTGCATTCGCCGCACTGGCCTTGCCAGCGTGTGAAGTCGGCACCACATTCGGTACAAACATAGGCAGTTTTATTTTTGGCCATGGATAACTCGGGGACAGGATGAATTCCTGCTTGATATACTTGTTTGCGACCGACAGATCAAACCCAGAATCGGAAAAGTGACTTTCCTTGGCAGGAACACATGGATTCAGAACAACAACAGCACCTGATTGAACAGCTCATTCCTCTGCTCAGAGAAAAAGATTTCGATGACATCTTCAATCGCCTGACGCAGGACGAAAACAGCAACCGCCGTTTCCTGCTCAAGATGGAGATAAAGCGCAAATGCACCCCCTGCAGGCGTGTCATCGACATGCGCGACGAGCTGGGCGAAGAGTGCCTGGTTCATGAGTTTGAAGGGATCACCCACTTCATGCCGGCCGAGGCCATAGGCCTGTTTCAGTCCCAGTGCTATCTCTACCGGGATACCTACACCCTGGGTGTCAACGAGGCGCTGCAACATTGGCAGAAACACCCCCAAAGCAAGGGTGACGGTTCCTTGCCCCCCCCTGCCAGCCCGTTTCGCCAATACGATGTCAATCCCATCCCCTTCGCCAGCTACTACGGCCGACGTCAGGAGCGGATGCACTTCAGCTCGCCGGTGCTGATCAAGTTTCAGGATGGGGAGAAGCTGTTCGCCAAGAGCTCCGATCTCTCGCTGGGTGGGATGCGGGTATCGGTACCCTATCTGCCCAGCTATCACACCGGCGCGCAGGTCGAGGTCTTCTTCACCGGGCTGGAGCGGGATACCCCCAATCCGGTGCTGCACCAGCCGGTCGGCTACCAGATCCTCGGCGAAGAGAGCAAAGAGGGAAAATATTGGCTGCGGCTGGTGCGATCGGGTGAACAGCCAGCATTCGATGCCTTCCTCAGCGACTTTATCGACGCCAACAAGATCCGTTATCGAGTCAGCGTCGACTATCTGCTTTCCGCCGCCATCATCAAGGGATATGAGCAGTTTTACCTGCCACGGATGACTGGCATGCCGCTCTTCTTCGGCACTGGTGACAACCCCAACCTCGAGATTGCCCTGCGTACCGAGAACAACCAGCATCTACTAGAGTACTGGCGAGACGAGAAGAACCGTGACGCCCTGGCGGGGCTCTTCAGTGCCGAGCGAATGAAACAGCTCTGCCCGGCCCCCGGCACTACTGTAGAGACGCTCATCTACTGCTTTAGCCATACGGTGCGCAGCCATATCTACTTCTTCTCGGCCACCGCCGAGGAGCTGCGCCAGAGCGGCCTCACTGCGCTCTTTTTCCAGGTAGGCTCCCGCCGCCCCAGCTGGCGTGTCTACAAATTCTCGCTGGAGGCGTGCGAGTTACGGGAAGCTGACGTCGGCCAGTTGCAAGGGCTCGAGAATCCACAGCTGCAAGACATCCTGCTGCTCGAACGGCTCAAGCAGATTGGCTACTGCGGCCTGCTGCAAGACATCAGTCAGGAATCCCTGCGCGAGGAGTTCCGCCAGGAGGGGGAGTTCAGCAATAATGCCAACGAACTGCAGCGCTTCGGCCATGATCTTGGGGCCGCCCCCTACGAGATCGAGACGCTGCATTATGTGCAGTTGCGCAAAGAGGCACGCTACATCCACAAGACAGCCGTCGCCATCAAGCACAACGGGCGGGCCTGGCTTGGTTGGACCCGCGACATCTCGGCCCACGGCATGCAAATAGAGCTGGAAGAGGCGTTCGAGGGCGAAAAAGATGACATAGTCACCCTCGCCTTGCCCCGCCTGCAGGAGCTCTCCAAGAGCATGGATTTGCAACGTCTCCCCTACCGACTGGTCAGCATCAACCTGACCCGGACCATGCTGCATCTGTGTATCGAGGGGGACCCTGAGCGCCACATCGGTCGCCAATTCTTCAGCCTGTTGATCGAGAGCAACCAGAACAAACTCAAGGCAGCGCAGGAGCAGCGTCGTTACCGCGGCATGGCCAGGGCGCTGCGCAACATCTACACCCATCATATCTTCAGCACCCCCGTCTACATCAACAAACTGAAGGGCGCACCCAAGCCGGCCTCGGTAGGCCATGCCCCGCAGGATCGCAGCCTGTCACGTCTGTTGCGGGCCTGTGCCGAGAAGGGGGATCAGGACAACCTCTATCCCCTGTTCCACGGGGATCTGCTCAAGCAGCTGATCATGAACCCGCTACGCGCCATCGAACGGGAAGACAAGCCACAGGAGGAAGAGGTCTACATCGCCAGTCTGCGCACGCCGGCCGGCTTGCCCGTCTTCTCCAGCCGGCTGGCCAGCAGTTTTCAGGACATGGCGGAAAAACGCAGCTTCATCGAGCTGGCACTGCGTCAGGGGGAGTTTTATTCGGTGCTGGTTGGCATTTCTCGCACCGGCCGACCCGATACCAACTTCATCGCCAACGAGCTGGATTACATCGCCAAGTTCGCCATCCACAAGGCCAGGAAGCTGGAGGAGGAGCTGTGGAGCGTGGTGGGTGTGGGTGAACTAACCGATACCAGCCAGGCCACCCTGTTCCGGCTCGGCATCACCCCGCCCATCAATTGAGCGGCAACTCATGCCAATGAACCGGCCCAAGCGCGGATATCGACCAGGCAAACCAGCCTGGTCTAGCCATCACGCAGTCTGCGGGTTGAGCAGCCACGCGAGGATCTGCGGGAAGTGATCCTCTTGTGCCTGTGGCGCCGTCAGCATGTTGATGTGATCGTAATCGAGCCGGTTGCCGTTGTCCTTGCCAAGCCGGGTGTGGCGTGTGGCAGACCCCATCTCGGCACTGAAGCGACGCACGTCGGTCGGGTGCCCCAATACCTTGTCAGCCTTGGCTGAAATCATCCAGAGCGGCGGCCAGTTGACCCTGGCCGCCGCTTCGTCATAGGCAAAGCCGTCGTGCGGATCCTGCCAGGGGCCGCACTTGATCCAGGGGATAGTCTCCTGCAGGTAGCGCAGCGACTCGTCATCAGCCCCCATCTTCAGGCTGCGGGCAGCCAGAAAACCGCTGCGCCGCGCCAGCCAGGGCGCCAGCCGATTCCAGATGATATCCACCTTCAACCAGCGTTCCGGGTTCTGCACCGAGATGCCACGCTTGGTACCAAAGAACACCAGGCTGGCGATCTGCACGGCCAACTCAGGCAAACGCACCAGGGTCGAGGCCATGATGACGCCTCCCCAGGAGTGAGCCATCCAGTGCAGCCTGAAGCCGGCATGGCGCGCCGCAATCCAGCGGTGCAGGGCCGGCAGATCCTCGGTGATCAGCTCGTGCTGGCCATGCCCGGCTTGTACGGCAATAGCCGGGGTGCTAAGACCCCGGCCGCGCAGGTCGGCCACATAGACCTGATAACCGTGGCGCGCCAGGAAACAAGCAAGCCCCTTGCCCGATTCGGTATAGAAGATACGGCCATTCTCGATGGCACCATGCACCATCAGGATCGGCTCAGCATGCACGGCGACCCGTGGCTGAATGTGGCGCACGTGCAGCTGGTGCTCACCACAGGGAATAAACAGGGACTGCTGTAACAGTTCCATCACTATGCCAGGTCCTCCATGACATGGGGCAGGTAACTCAAGATCCGTGACGATCCCAACGGCGATCGCGACAGGCAAGGGCACCGAGCAAACAGATGACCCCTTCCAAATCATGATGGTTGAGGGTGGCGGCCGCCTGGGCCCGTACCAGCGGCTTGGCGTGGATGGCAATGCCAAGAGCGGCCACCGCCATCATCTTGAGATCGTTAGCACCATCGCCGATGGCCACAGTCTGGGCGGCAACAATGCCGTACTCCTGCGCCAGCTGCTGCAATACCTCGGCCTTGACGCTCGCATCGACTATGCGCCCACTCACCTTGCCGGTCAGTCGCCCCTCCTCAACCGCCAGCTCGTTGGCGAAGATGGCGTCCAGCCCCAACACCTGCTGCAGCTCGCCAGCGAAGCGGGTGAACCCCCCCGAGGCGATCGCCACCTTCCAGCCCGCCTGCTTGAGGGTATCGACCATCAGTTGCAGGCCCGGCATCCAGGGCATTTGGGCCGCCACCTCGTCGAGGATGGTGACCGGCGCCCCTGCCAGCAGGGCGACCCGATTGCGCAGGCTGTCGGAGAACTCCAGCTTGCCCTGCATGGCGGCGGCCGTCACGGCGGCCACCTGCTCGCCCACTCCCGCCAGCCGGGCGATCTCGTCGATGCACTCGATCTGGATGGCGGTGGAGTCCATGTCCATCACCAGCAAGCCGGGCTCACTCAGAGTCGGCAGCACCGGCAAATGGCAGATGTCGATGTCCCACTCCCCGGTCTTGAGCAACTGCACCAGCTCGGGGGAAAACCTGTCCGCCCCCAACAGCAGCAAGGGCACCCCGGCCGGAGTGCTCGGCGGATAGAGCTGAGCCTGCATATCCTGCGCGGCCAGCAACTCGGCCAGGCGTGCCAGATGGCGGGCGGCAAGGTGCTTGCCAAACAGCACAAGCCAGGCGCCATCCAGAGGTTTGGCGACGGGCAGCAGCGCCTGCGGCGTCAATTGCCACCAGGGGGCACTGGGCAGGCACTCTGGCCACTCGGACAAGGCAGCAGGTAATTGGGACAACAGCATAGAGATAGAGCCTTCCTTGATGATCATGAGGTTAACAACGCGGGCCCAGAGTAGCGTATTGCTTTTTATACAGGCAAGCGCCAAGATCCCGCCACCGCTCGTCGTCAGGAGGCTCAACGCTTGCGTCATCTTCCCATCAAACGTGTTCTCAGTCTGGGTGCCGGCATTTTGCTCGGCCTCTGGGTGCTCGGTGTGCTCATCCATATGCAGGGCGAGAGCCAGGCCTCGCTGCACAGCGAGGCGCGCAACCGTGCCCAGGCGCTGGTCGCCTATGCCGCCCGTGACATGAAGCGCTGGATCAAGGAAGACAAGAACAGCGAGCTGGAACGGCTGGCCCAGGATCTGGCCGCCGAGCCCGAGATCCTCGATGCCACCCTCTATGACGCCCGTGGCATCCCCCTCGCCCAATCGGACGCCGCCGTGCCACTGGACAGCCTGTTGCCCATCGGCGACAACAACAAATCGGTGCCGGAACAGGGCAAGGGCCGCATCCAGTTTGTGCAGGAGATCCTGGATGGGGAGCAGACCATAGGCTACCTGCGCATCACACTGGAAGAGCAGAAACTGCTGGCGGACAAGGACACCCGACTCAAGGTGGTGCAAGAAAAACAGCGGCTGATGCTGCTGGTAGCGCTGCTAGCCGGCCTGCTCATCTCCTACGGCGTGCGCCGCAACTACATGCGGGTACGCAAGCACAAGAAGAAGAAGAGCCCGCCCCAGACGCCCGGTCCCTGAAAAAACGGGCACACCCCAAACTGCACATATAAAAACGGCGACCCTGAGGTCGCCGTTTTGCGTGGAGCCAAAGGCTGCGGGATCAGTCACCCAGCAGCACGGAGTCCAGTGCAATTTCGATCATGTCGTTGAAGGTCAGCTGACGCTCTTCGGAGGTGGTCTGCTCACCGGTACGGATATGGTCGGAGACGGTGCAGATGGTCAGTGCCTTGGCGCCGTACTCTGCGGCCACGCCGTAGATACCGGCGGCTTCCATCTCGACACCCAGGATGCCGTACTTTTCCATGACATCGAACATAGAAGGGTCTGGGCTGTAGAACAGGTCGGCAGAGAAGATGTTACCAACGCGCACGACAACGCCCTTGTTTTTGGCGGCTTGCACAGCATTGGCAACCAGGCCAAAGTCGGCGATGGCGGCGAAGTCGTGATCCTTGAAGCGCAGACGGTTGACCTTGGAATCGGTACATGCACCCATGCCGATCACTACGTCACGCAGCTTCACGTCTTCACGCACAGCGCCACAGGAACCCACGCGGATCAGGGTCTTCACACCGTAGTCGGTGATCAGCTCTTTGGCGTAGATGGAGCAGGACGGAATGCCCATGCCGTGGCCCATGACGGAGATACGACGACCCTTGTAGGTGCCGGTGAAGCCGAGCATGCTGCGCACGTCGCACACCTGCTCGACGTTCTCCAGGAAGGCTTCGGCGATGTACTTGGCGCGCAGGGGGTCGCCCGGCATCAGTACGGTATCAGCAAAGGCGCCATCTTTCGCATTGATATGAGGAGTTGCCATTCTCTTGATTCCTTCACACTAGGTTGAGTTTTATTGTCTTTATTGGTTGCCCGCCACCGAGGTGACGGGCGGGTAAATTACAGGAAGCTGGTACCGTATTCCAATTTCGGCAAACCGTGGTAGGCCGCTATGCTCTGGCCGATATCGGCAAAGGTCTCACGACGACCGACTGAGCCCGCCTTGACCGGCTTGCCGAAGAAGAGCACGGGAATGTATTCACGGGTGTGATCCGTGCCGCCCCAGGTCGGATCACAGCCGTGATCAGCGGTCAGCACCACCACATCGCCATCTTGCAACATCGCGAACAGCTCCGGCAGACGGGAGTCGAAATACTCCAGTGCATCGGCGTAGCCTTTCACGTCACGACGGTGACCATAGGAGGAGTCGAAATCGACGAAGTTGGTGAAGACGATGGTATTGTCACCGGCCGCTTTCACCTCTTCCAGAGTGCGATCCCACAGCTCGGTCAGACCGGTACCCTTCACCTGCTTGGTGATACCCTGGTTGGCATAGATGTCGGCAATCTTGCCGATGGAGACCACCTGGCCACCCGCGTCTTTCATGTAATCCAGCACAGTGGGTGCCGGTGGCAGCACCGAGTAGTCGTGACGGTTGCCGGTGCGCTTGAAGTTGCCCTTGCCGCTGCCCACGAACGGACGCGCGATGACGCGACCTATGTTGTAGGGCTCCAGCAGCTCGCGCACTATGTGGCACAGCTCATAGAGCTTCTCAAGACCATAGGTCTCTTCGTGACAGGCGATCTGGAACACGGAGTCGGCAGAGGTGTAGAGGATCGGCTTGCCGGTACGCATGTGCTCTTCGCCGAGATCGTCCAGCACCTGGGTGCCAGAGGCATGGCAGTTGCCCAGATATCCAGGCAGACCCGCCTTCTCGACGATGGCGTCCAGCAGCGCCTGCGGGAAGCTGTTGTGGTGATCCTTGAAGTAACCCCACTCGAACAGCACGGGCACGCCAGCGATCTCCCAGTGGCCGGAGGGCGTGTCCTTGCCGGAGGAGAGCTCCTGGGCGAAACCGTAGGCACCGACCACCTCGATATCCTTCTTCAAGCCTGCCGGGAAGTAGCCGGAGGCCAGCTCCCCCGCATGGCCCAGACCCAGCTTGTTCAGGTTCGGCAGATTGAGGGCGCCACGGCCTTCAATCTCACCGGCTGCACAGGCCTTGGCAATGTGGCCAAGGGTGTTGGCGCCCACATCTCCGAACTTGTCTGCATCGGCAGCAGCGCCAATACCGAAAGAGTCCATCATCAGAATAAAGGTACGTTTCATGGGTTTTCCCCTTGTTACAAATCAGCCAGACCGATGCGACGGTAAACCTCAGGCAACGCCTGGGGCTGAGTGTCACCGATCTTGACAGCCGCCTGCACCATGCTGGCAGCCTGAGCAAATTGATCGTCAGTTTGAGCGTGGATCAGGGCAATCGGCTTGTCAGCATCGACGCTCTGGCCCAGGCGGATAACGTCGGTCAGACCGACGGCGTAATCGAGTTTGTCACCGGCAGCACGACGACCGCCGCCCATGGCGACCACGGCCAGACCCAGCTCCCGGGTATCCATGGCGGTCACGAAGCCGGCATTGGCGGCATACACAGGGCGCACAATGGCAGCCTTGGGCAGGTGACTGTCATAACGTTCCATGAAGTCGGACGGACCACCGAGCCCGGTCACCATGCGCCCGAAGATCTCGGCAGCCTTGCCGTTGTCGAGCACCGCCTGCAGCTTGCGACGGGCATCGCTGTCGTCGCTGGCCAGGCCGGCGGAGATCAGCATCTCGGCGCACAGGCTCATGGTGACTTCGTGAATGCGCGGGTTGCGGTATTCACCGGTCAGGTAACGCACCGCTTCGCGCACTTCAACCCCGTTACCGGCGCTGGAAGCCAGCACCTGGTTCATGTCGGTCAGCAGGGCCGAGGTGCGACAACCGGCACCGTTGGCCACCGCCACTATGCTCTTGGCCAGCTCTTCGGAGGCTTCGAAGGTCGGCATAAAGGCGCCGGAGCCCACTTTCACATCCATCACCAGCGCTTCCAGCCCGGAGGCGAGCTTCTTGGAGAGGATGGAGCCGGTGATCATGGCGATGGATTCGACGGTGGCGGTGATGTCACGTACTGCATAGATACGCTTGTCAGCGGGGGCGAGATCGCCGGTCTGGCCTATGATGGCGACACCGGCCTCTTTCACCACGTTCAGGAAACGATCGTTATCGACCGAGGTCTGGTAGCCGGGGATGGCATCCAGCTTGTCCAGAGTACCGCCGGTATGACCCAGACCACGACCGGAGATCATCGGCACGAAGCCACCGCAGGCGGCGACCATGGGGCCCAGCATCAGGGAAACCACATCCCCCACACCACCGGTGGAGTGCTTGTCGACAATCGGGCCGCCCAGGTTCAGGTGATCCCAGTTCAATACCATGCCGGAGTCGCGCATGGCGCAGGTCAGGGCAACCCGCTCATCCATGCTCATGTCTTTGAAGTAAACCGCCATGGCGAGCGCCGCAATCTGGCCCTCGCCGATGGTGTTGTTGGTAATGCCCTGCACGAAGAATTGAATCTCTTGGGTACTGAGCGCTTCACCGTTGCGCTTCTTTCGAATAATTTCTTGAGGCAAAAACATCCTTCATTCCCTCCGCCGTTGCTAGCGTCACATAAGCCGTTATCCCTGCCCGCGCACCATATGGCGTGGGCATAACAGGGCAAGCCACGCTCGCCCTCTCATCAACTTATTAGTAACCGCTGGTGTTGGCAGGCTTGTCGCCGTGCCCCAGCGTGGCCAGCAAGCTGGCGAGCAGGCTGGAGGCGCCGAAGCGGAAGGTACGGGCACAGACCCAATCTTTGCCGAGGATCTCTTCGGCCATGGCCAGGTACTGATCGGCAACGGCTGCATCCTTCACACCACCAGCCGGCTTAAAGCCGACTTTCGGGTTCTTGGCCTTGATCACTTCCATCATGATGCGGGCCGCTTCCGGGGTTGCGTTGACGGGCACTTTGCCGGTGGAGGTTTTGATGAAATCGGCACCGGCATCGATACAAATTTCGGAAGCGCGACGGATCAGTGCTGCTTCTTTCAGTTCACCGGTCTCGATGATCACTTTCAACAGCACCTTGGTGCCACAGGCTTCCTTACATGCTTTGACCAGATCAGAACCGATCTGTTCATTGCCCGCCATGAAGGCACGGTACGGGAACACCACGTCCACTTCATCGGCACCGTAAGCCACGGCGGCACGGGTCTCGGCCACGGCGATCTCGATGTCGTCGTTGCCATGGGGGAAGTTGGTCACGGTGGCGATGCGCACGTCGGCGGCACCGAGCTCACGCAAGGTCTTGCGAGCGATAGGAATAAAACGGGGGTAGATGCAGACGGCGGCAGTCAGGCCAGCCGGAGACTTGGCCTTGCGGCACAGGTCGATGACCTTCTGATCGGTGTCATCATCGTTCAGGGTGGTCAGGTCCATCAGGTTCAGGGCGCGTTGGGCGGCCAGTTTCAGATCAGTCATTCTGTTCTCCAAAGTCTCGATTTAATCCTGATTCCAGGGGCGAGCGCCTGCGTGTCGCAGCGCAACCAGCAAGACACGACTCCCAAGGATACGGGAATGGAATTACAGCGCGCCGCACAGGCAATGTGGCTGTAAATAAGGCAAGAGCCCTGTCACTTTCTTACAAAAGTGCGGACTTGGTTCCATGAAGACTTGAGAAGGGCCGACAACTGATGACCCGACTTCCCAATCAATTCCATTTGACCGCCAACACCCGATTTGATCGGATATTAGTCAATGCCAGCACCCTGCTGGCAATGCCTATTTCAGCCGAGATACCCCGTGTTTGCAAGCCGGATTTGCCAATTTCAGAGGTACCTCACATCTGGCAAATCCGTTACTGGAACGTGCGTTAAGAGAAGAAACGCGTGAGTATCCAGGAGTAAGCCATGCCCCCCAGATAGACTCCTACGATCCCCATCACCCCTGACAGGACGGGGGTGCCGGGATCGGCAATTTGAGGAAAGAAAACAACAAGCCAACGATAAAGCCGGCCGCTATCGCCAGTAGCACTTCATGCATATAACCTCCGATTTGACTCAATTTTTATTATTAGTTTAGGAAGGAAAACGGTTGTCACCGCCCCAAACGCGAACGCCACAGCATTTCGCTGTGGCGTTCGTCTTTACCTGAATATCAGGCAAACATTACATGGCTGTCAGTGCCAGGAAGAAGCCTGCGATAGTGGCAGACATCAGGTTGGACAGTGACCCCGCCAATACGGCTTTCAGACCAAAGCGAGCAATGGTACCGCGACGATTCGGTGCCATTGAGCCCAGACCACCCAGCAGGATGGCAACGGAGGAGAGGTTGGCAAAACCGCACAGGGCGAAGGAGATGATAGCCTTGGTGTGGTCAGACATGGGCACGCCATTGATCAGCAGCTCATCCTTCAGATAGGGGGCAAAGTTCAGGTAAGCCACGAATTCGTTCACCACCAGCTTCTGGCCGATGAAGGAACCGGCAACCACGGCTTCGCTCCAGGGCACCCCGATCAGGAAGGCCAGCGGGGAGAACAACCAGCCCAGCAGCAGTTCCAGAGAAAGCTCAGGCATGCCGAACCAACCACCCACACCGGAGAAAATACCGTTGATCATGGCGATGAGGCCGATGAACGCCAGCAGCATGGCACCCACGTTCAGGGCCAGTTGCAGGCCGGCGGAGGCACCGGCGGCGGCGGCATCGATCACGTTGGCAGGCTTGTCTTCCAGCTCGCCGTCGGCATTACTTTCGTCATAGTTGGGAGTCTCGGTTTCCGGTACCAGCAACTTGGCGAACAGCAGACCACCCGGGGCAGCCATGAAGGAGGCAGCGATCAGGTATTCCATCTTGACGCCCATGGAGGCGTAACCAGCCAGCACGGAACCGGCAACGGAGGCCAGACCACCACACATGACGGCGAACAGCTCGGAGTCTGTCATCTTGGAGATGTAGGGACGAACCACCAGCGGCGCTTCAGTCTGACCGACGAAGATGTTGGCAGTGGCAGACAGGGACTCGGTACGGGAAGTGCCCAGTACTTTTTGCAGGGCACCGCCCAGCAGCTTGATCACCCACTGCATGATGCCCAGATAATAGAGAACCGCGATCAGCGAGGAGAAGAAGATGATGACGGGCAGAACGCGGAAGGCAAAGATAAAACCGCCGCCACCGAACACTTCAAACATCTTGTTGCTGACCAGGCCACCGAACAGGAAGTCGATGCCATTCTGGCCATAACCGATGACGCTGGAAACGGCATTGGATACACCGACCAGAATATCTCGGCCAACCGGGACGTACAGCACGAATGCCCCCAGGCCAGCTTGAATTGCAAAGGCACCGCCTACGGTGCGAATTTTTATTGCTTTGCGATTACTGGAGAACAGCACCGCGATAAGGATGAGCGTTGCCATCCCCACCAGACCCATAATCAAATTCATTATTAACACTTCCTCTTTAGTAGCACCTTCCAGCTTGTTAACAGCTTGTATCTCAACGCCATCAATCAAGGGTGCGCATTATACTAATTACGGTGCGACAAAGTAGAATGCTGGTCACATTTTATGAGCATGAAATACGCTGGAGGTCGCCAAATTAGACCGCAAACGATTTTTAGTCGCCCCGTTTTTTATCATGATGCTATCAAGAGTTAATCAGGTGTTAATTTAAGAGAGCCTGAGCGGAAAAGTGTGCAAAGTGGATTCATGTAACACCGCGACAACATGACCCAAGGGCTGCTGCCGCAATTCGGCCAAGAGTTGTGCAATCTTAGGCAAGTTGGCGGGGGTATTAGGGAAACCCTGCTGACCCTGTAACGGCATATCGGGCGCATCCGTCTCCAGCAACAGGGCCTCCAGCGGCATGTCGCGGATCGCCTCCCGGGTCTTGTTGGCCCGCTCATAGCTGATGACGCCACCTATTCCAAGCCTGAACCCAAGCTGCCAGAACGCCTGTCCCTGTTGCAGTGAACCGCTGAAGGCGTGAATGACGCCACCCCGGGCCGGTTTGAAACGCCTGAGTATTTTTGCGACCGTATCGTTGGCCCGCACCGAGTGGACGATCAGCGGCAACTCATGATCCATGGCCAGCCTGATTTGTGCCTCAAACAACTCGACCTGCCCTTCCTGCGGCACATGGGATCGCAGATCCAGTCCACATTCGCCGACCGCCACCAATCCACGGGGTCTGGCAGCCAATAACGCTTGCAATCGCGTCAGTGCCCCCTGGGCCTGGGTGCCCACATACCAGGGGTGAATGCCCAGCCCGTAAGTGATCTCCGGGTACTGCTCCGCCAGCGCCATCACGCGAGTCCAGTTTTCCTCTCCCACTGCGGGGATGATATACTCGCCCACCCCCAACTGCCGACACTCTGCCAGCAACGCCGCCCTGTCTGGATCGAAGACGGGAAAATCGAGATGGCAATGGGTGTCGATCAGTTGCATGTCGTCCTCACCTGTTTGTCGTACTTGATGGCTCTACTCAATAATGAAACGCTCGAACCATGGCTTTACCCTGATAGAACTGGTGATGGTTATCATAGTGCTGGGGGTCCTGGCCGTAACGGCAATGCCCCGCTTTATCAATATCAAGGATGATGCCCTCAAGAGCACGGTTGCCGCCACTGCCAGCAGCGTCGCCAGCGCGGTGCAGCTGGCCCATGCTGGCTGGGCTGTCCAGACGCAGGATCAGGCACTCTACAATCTGGGCAGCATGGGTCAACGCAACCTCGACATCAACCGTTATGGCTGGCCCGCTGGCACGGATGAGGATCAGGGCCGCAAGGGGATCAATGAGCCTTACGTCCCAGGTCAGGAAGACTACATCTCGGTCAGCAACCAGGCAGACTGCCGCCTGCTGTTTCAGGGGCTGCTGGACAGCAGCTATACCGTCGCCTCGGTCGATCAGGATCCCGAGATCCAGCTCAGGGCCGACTACCTTTCCAGCGAGCAACCCGGCAACCATATAGATGAAGACGGCGAGCCTCACAGCAACTGCCGCTATACCCTGCGCGACTCCATCGCCCGCTTCCCGGCTTACCCGGATGGGTTGAGCTTCGACTACAACAGCATTAACGGGGCCGTGACACGCCATTTTGATTGAATGACGAGGCGTCGGGCTCAGGCTCTTGCTGGTCATCTTCGTCATAACGCACCGGCGTGCAGCAACGCCGGTTCTCTGGGGTGAGTCCCCACTCCTGACACCACGCATCGTAGCGAGCCAACCAGCGTAGCAAGATACCTTTCATGTTCCTTTTCCTCTTTCCATCACGCCATCCGATACTCTGCCCCATTCCCTCTCGCCAACCCAGCGAGATCGGGCCAACGGCATTATGGCGCTCCGGACGGCAACAGCAGCCCCATGCTGATCTCGTCGACATAGCCCTCGTCCAGCCGATACGCCTGCCGCCGTAACCCCTCATCCATGAAACCGCACTTGCGGTAGAGTGAATGGGCCACTTCGTTATGCGCCATCACGCCCAGCTCCAGCCGGCTGACACCCAGCTCGCTGGCAGCCGTGATGAGTGTGCGCAGTAACCGCTCACCCCAACCCAGACCGCGCGCACCAGGACGCAACCCCATCACCACCAGTGCACAGTGGCGATTGCGATGCATATTCCCTCCCAGCAGGAGTGCAAAGCCCTGGACCTCACCGGCCAGACTCAGCAGCCACATCCGCTGATTGCGGCTGGCCTGCATGGCAGCCAGACGCTGGCGCTGCCCCTCGATGTCGGATGGTCTCTCCCCCGCTTCATACAGCATGAAGCGGGTCTCCCGATCCAGTTGCTGAAAGAAGTGATCCAGCGCTGCTGCATCCTCCACGCTGGCCAGACGAATCGTCATGCTTACCCTCCCTGTTTGGCTGCCGCGCCGGATCACGGGCATAAAAAAAGACTCCATTTGGAGTCGTTTTTTTATCAGAGCCATCTGGCCAATGCAATGGATGGCTGCCTGCAACATCAGACCAGTGACTGCGTCCACGCAGCTAGATAGATCCACTGGCCGCGCCCAGTACAGCCTTCTGTCAGCCCTTGGCTGGCAGGCTCAGACGGGCAACCGCCTCCACATGCATGGAGTGCGGGAACATGTCCACCGGCTGCACTTCGTCCAGCACGAAGCCCTGCTTGACCAACCAGGCGAGATCGCGGGCCAGGGTCTGCGGGTTGCAGGAGACATAGACCAGCCGACGGGGCGCCATAGCCACTAGGGTCTGCAGCACCGCCTTGTCACAACCCTTGCGGGGCGGATCCAGCACCACCACATCAGCGGTCACGCCCTGAGCGTGCAGCTCGGGCATCAGCTGCTCGGCCTTGCCGACGTGGAATTCGGTGTGCTCGATGCCGTTGAGGGCGGCGTTGCGACGGGCATCGCTGATGGCGCTCTCCACCGACTCGATCCCCACCACCTTGGCGGCCTTGCCTGCCAGGAACAGGGAGATGGTGCCGATACCGCAATAGATGTCGAACACCGTCTCGTTGCCGGTCAGCTCGGCATACTCGAGAGCGCTGGAGTAGAGCACATCGGTCTGGGTCGGGTTGTTCTGGAAGAAGGAGAGCGGCGAGATCTCGAACTCGAGTTCGTGGATCTTGTCGCGGATCACCCCTTCGCCCAGCAGCACCCGGTTGGTGGCGCCCAGAATGCGGTTGGTGCGCTCATCGTTGATGTTCTGCACCAGAGTGGTGATCGGCAGATCGCTCAAGCTCGCCAGCAGCTCGGCTTCGAACGGCAGCGCGTCACCCAGGGTCACCAGCACTACCATCAGCTCGCCGCTCTTGAAGCCCTTACGGGTCATCAGGTTGCGCACGCAGCCAGTGTGGTTCACTTCGTCATAGGCGGCGATGTCATGCTCGCGCATCCAGTTGCGTACCCGGGCATTAAGCTCTACGTGCAGTGAATCCTGCACCGCGCAGTCATCGGCAGTGATCAGATCGTGGGAGTGCTTGCGATAAAAGCCGATCTCGGCACCGGCTTCGCAGCCACGCACCGCATATTGGGCCTTGTTGCGGTAGGCGAACGGGCTCTCCATACCTAGGATCGGGTTGACCTTGGTCTCCCCCAGCCCGACCTGTTCCAGTGCGCTCTGCACCAGCGCCTGCTTGAGCTTGAGCTGAGCCGGGTAGGCCAGCGGGCGCACCTGACAGCCGCCGCACTCGGTGTTGGGGCAAAAATCGGCGACCCGATCGGCGGACGGCTGGAGCAGCTCGGTCACCTTGCCATGCAGATAGTTTGGCTTGACCTCGGTCAGCTCCACCAACGCCTGCTCACCGGGCAGCAGACCTTCGACAAACAGGGGGCGATCGAACAGGCGTCCCTTGCCATCCCCTTTGTCGGTCAGTTCCTGGATCTCGATCTGGTGTTGATGTCCCACTAACAGCATGAGCGGCTCCAAAGGCGTAGAAATAATGATGGGGAAAATGGGGCAAGCCCATTAAGGGTGGCAGAGTTTAGCGGAGATCCTGTCAAATTGCAGGCATAAAAGGTGGATCAAGGCGCACTCCACTTTTGCAGACATAAAAAACCGCCGGCATAACCGGCGGCGATCCTGTCAGCAAGTAACCCGACGCTGTTACAGGCTATAGGCTTTTTCACCGTGGGTGGTGACATCCAGCCCTTCGCGCTCTGCATCTTCCTTCACTCGCAGGCCGATGAGCAGATCCACCAGCTTGTAGGCCACGACCGAGACGGCCCCGGACCAGAGGATAGTGACCCCGACCCCGATGGCCTGGATCTTGACCTGGGCCAGGATGGAGTAGCCTTCCGCGACCTGGTTGGTAACATAGTCCCACACTCCGGTGCCGCCCAGATCCGGACTGGCAAAGACGCCGGTCAGCAGGGCACCGAGAATGCCGCATACCCCATGCACGCCAAACACATCCAGGCTATCATCGGCTCCCAGCAGACGCTTGAGTCCATGAACCCCCCACAAACCAGCCACGCCGCTGATGAGGCCCATCATCAGGCCACCGCCAACCCCGACGAAACCGGCCGCCGGCGTGATCACCACCAGACCGGAGACGGCGCCGGAGGCTGCACCCAGCAGGGAGGGACGACCCTTCATCATCCACTCGGCCAAGGTCCAGGAGAGCGCAGCCGCCGCCGGTGCCACCCAGGTATTGATGAAAGCCAGTGCAGCTATGCCATTGGCTTCCAGCGCGGAACCGGCGTTGAAACCGAACCAACCGAACCAGAGCAGGGAGGCCCCTATCATGGTCATGGTGAGGCTGTGCGGTGTCATGGGATCACGTCCGTAACCCAGACGCTTGCCAACCAGATAAGCCCCCACCAGACCCGCCACGGCGGCGTTGATGTGCACCACAGTGCCGCCCGCAAAATCCAGTGCACCATGCTGGAACAGATACCCGGCCGTCGCTGTCGCGGTTGCCGCTGCCTCGGCCGTGGTATAGGCATCCGGACCCGCCCAATACCACACCATGTGGGCCAGCGGTATGTAGGCGAAGGTGAACCAGATCACCGAGAACAGCAGCACGGCGGCAAACTTGATACGTTCGGCGAAGGCGCCCACTATCAGACCGCAGGTGATGGCCGCAAAAGCCCCCTGGAACACCACGTAGATGAACTCGCTGATACCGACCCCCTTGCTGAAGGTCGCTGCAATGGAGTCTGGCGTAACCCCCTTGAGCAGCACCTTGCTAAAGGATCCGTAGACACTGTTGCCCTCGGTAAAAGCCAGCGAATAACCATAGAGGATCCACAGCACGCTGATGAGCGAGAACAAGGTGAACACCTGCATCAACACGCTCAGCATGTTCTTGCTGCGCACCAGGCCGCCATAGAACAGGGCCAGTCCCGGAATGGACATCAGGATCACCAGTGCCGCCGACAGCAGCATCCAGCTATTATCCCCCTTGTTGATGGTCACTCCGGCAGCAACTGGCACCGCAGCCAGCACGATGTCGGCCGACGCGGCCACCACCTCTTCAGCCCAACTGGGGGCGGCCAGCAAGGCGGCAAGCGCCAACAAACCTGTCATCACGAGTCTTTTGAGCATACAGCCATCTCCTTCCCTGTCGTCCCGGCACCTGTCCGGGCTCATTTCCTGATATGAACATCGAATCCGAGAATCCCCACAAACTCACACTCAACACACACACTTGCCACAGCCCTGGTCATGCTTCCTTCATCGGGCAGCGTCATGGCGACATGATTGCTTTAAAGCATAAAACAGGCCAACTCACTAAATTGATTTAAATCAACATCTTAATATCAAGGAGGCGGGCTGACGCACCAGATTGGAGCATAAGGCTCGCTAACCTGAGCAAGCGCGCACTTCTGCTGTGCAGCGCAACCAGCACGCACCGAAATAGAGCAGATCATAGGCCGGGATGACCGCTGATCGGCGACTGACACACAGCCAAATGCGGCCCATCAAGCCTACACGCGATGAGGATTACCCAAGCAAAAGGGATACAGAAAAACAAAAGGCCACCCGCAGGGCGGCCTTAAGCCATTGAAATATAAATAGTGCCAGGGTCTCTATCGAAACGAGAAATGACAAAACTGATTTCAAAGGGAAACGTGAGATGTGAATTTTACTTACTACCCGCACCAGTGACGCTGGCTTCCGTACCTTCGCATCAGAGTGGGTATCTCCAGCCCCAAGTGGCCGCTACTCCCGGGGCGTTCTTACAGAGGAACCGAAGGTATTGAGTTTGTTTATCGCGCCCACATACGCCATCACGGCTCCAATCTGACCATTATATTTTGCAGGCTGGTAAAGCAACTCATTAGCCCACAGCTGAGCATGAGACATTACAACGCGCATGTGGGGAGGTGCCCCATGAACAAGATGACATGGCTGGGTATGCTCGTTGGGTAACAGGTCGGTTCAGTGAGGAAAACGGCCTGTGTGCTGGCCGCTTTACCCTCGGAATTGTTCAGCAAGGCTTTGTGGCGGTTGTGTATCACATAGCCCTTTGTTTTGTGAGGCGTGGCATAGTGTCACCCGCCGTGAAGTATTTTGCTGTGCTGCGCGGCAGTGGGGCGCGGCCACGGATGTTGTCGGCAATCTTCTCGGCCATCATGATGGTCGGGGCATTGAGATTGCCGGTGACGATCAACGGCATGATCGAGGCATCGACCACACGCAGCCCTTCGATGCCATGCACCCGTCCCTGACCATCGACCACGGCCATGTCGTCTTCGCCCATTTTGCAGGAGCACGAGGGGTGGTAAGCCGTTTCCGCATGCTCACGGATAAAGGCATCCAGTTCGGCATCGCTCTGCACGTCCTTGCCGGGGCTGATTTCTCGCCCGCGATACGGGTCCAGCGCCGCTTGCGCCATGATTTCGCGGGTGATGCGGATGCCGTCGCGGAACTCACGCCAATCCTGCTCGGTGGCCATGTAATTGAACAGAATGCTCGGGTGCTGGCGCGGGTCTTTGGATTTGATCTGGATGCGCCCGCGACTGGGGGAACGCATGGAGCCCATGTGCGCCTGGAAGCCATGTTCTTTCACCCCATTACTGCCGTTGTAGTTAATCGCCACCGGCAGGAAGTGGTACTGAATGTTCGGCCATTCGAACTCGGCGCTGGAACGGATAAACCCGCCGGCCTCGAACTGGTTGCTGGCACCTATGCCCTTGCCCTGGAACAGCCACTGCGCGCCGATGGCGGGCTGGTTCCACCATTGCAGCGCCGGGAACAGCGACACAGGTTCTTTGCAGGCGTATTGCAGATACAACTCGAGGTGATCCTGTAGGTTCTGGCCAACGCCCGGCAGATCGTGGACCACGGGGATCTGCAGTTCATTCAGCAGAGCTGCCGGGCCGACGCCGGAACGTTGAAGGATTTGAGGGGAAGCAATTGCGCCGCTGCACAGCAACACTTCGCGACGGGCGTTAGCGATGTGCGGGGTGTTGCTGTCACCCACCAGGTAGGTCGCACCCATGGCACGCTTACCGCTAAATAGGATGCGATCGGTCAAGGCGTGGGTGACGATAGTCAGGTTGGGACGGGCACGGGCCTGGTCCAGATAGCCGCGTGCGGTGCTGGAGCGCCGGCCTTTGGACGTGACGGTACGATCCATCGGGCCAAAGCCTTCTTGCTGATAGCCGTTGAGGTCGTCGGTACGCGGATAACCGGCTTGCACGCCGGCTTCGACCATGGCGTGGAACAGCGGGTTGTTGCCATGCTTCGGCGTGGTCACGCTCACCGGGCCTTCGCCGCCGTGGTAATCATTTGCTCCGATGTCACGGGTTTCGGCTTTGCGAAAATACGGCAGGCAATCCAGGTAGCTCCACTCTTCCAGGCCTTTTTCCTTGGCCCAGCCGTCGTAGTCCATGGCGTTGCCACGGATGTAGCACATGCCGTTGATCAGCGATGAGCCGCCCAAACCTTTGCCACGCCCGCATTCCATGCGCCGGTTGTTCATGTGCGGTTCGGGGTCGGTCAGGTACGCCCAGTTATACCGCCGACCTTGCAGGGGGTAGGCCAGGGCGGCGGGCATTTGCGTGCGAAAGTCCAGGCGATGGTCTGGACCGCCCGCTTCGATCAGCAGCACGCTGACGTCCGCGTCTTCGGTCAGGCGGGTGGCCAATACGTTACCAGCTGAGCCGGCACCGATGATGATGTAATCGAATTCTTGGGGCATAGAAGCTCCTGTAGCCGGATGCACTCCGGGGAAAATGCGATGACGGTTCCCGGATGGCATCCGGGCTACGGGGCGGAGATCACTGTGTAGGGCGAATGACGCTGTTTCCCGCCTATGACTGGGCTTTAGAACACCGAGGTGTAGGCGCCCATTTCCAGCTGCACCGATTTGATCCGCGTGTAGTGCGCCAGCGTGGTCAAACCGTTTTCGCGACCAACGCCGGATTGCTTGTAACCGCCCACCGGCATTTCCGCTGGCGATTCTCCCCAGGTGTTGATCCAGCAAATACCGGCTTCCAACTTGTGGATTACCCGGTGCGCGCGGTTCAGGTCGCGGGTGACCACGCCAGCGGCCAGGCCGTATTCGGTGGCGTTGGCGCGGCGGATGACTTCTTCTTCTGTGTCGTAAACCAGAATGCTCATCACCGGGCCGAAGATCTCTTCACGCACTATGGTCATGTCGTCCTTGCAGTCGGTGAATACCGTGGGGGCCACGTAGGCACCGTTGGCATATTCGCCCTCGGTCACGCGCTGGCCACCGATCAGCAGGCGGGCACCTTCGCGGCGACCTTTTTCGATGTAGCCGAGCACGCTGTCCATGTGCGCGAAGCTGACCAGCGGGCCGAAGTTGGTGGCGTCATCTTGCGGGTTGCCCAGGCGAATGCGTTTGACCCGCTCCAACACCTTGGCTTCGAAGCTCGCCTGCAGCCTGCGCGGCACAAACACACGGGTACCGTTAGTACAGACCTGCCCGGAGCTATAGAAATTAGCCATCACTGCGATATCAGCGGCACGGTCGAGGTCGGCGTCTTCGAAGATGATCAGTGGCGATTTGCCTCCCAGCTCCATTGTCACATCCTTGAGTGATGAACTGGAGGCGCTTGCCATGACCTTTTTGCCGGTCACAGTGCCGCCGGTGAAGGATATCTTTGCGATGCCCGGATGCTCGGTCAGCCACTGACCGACTTCACGACCGCTGCCGGTGAGCACGTTAAATACACCATCCGGCAGGCCGGCGGCGGTGTATATTTCCGCCAGTTTGAGCGCGCTGAGCGAGGTCACTTCGCTGGGTTTGAAGATCATCGCATTGCCGGCGGCCAAGGCCGGAGCGGATTTCCACAGAGCAATCTGGATCGGGTAGTTCCACGCGCCTATACCTGCGACCACGCCCAGCGGCTCACGGCGGGTGTAGACGAAGCTGGTATCGCGCAACGGGATCTGTTCACCTTCGATGGCGGGGATCAAACCGGCGTAGTACTCCAATACGTCCGCACCGGTGACGATATCGACATAGCGCGTTTCCGAGAGCGGCTTGCCGGTGTCGAGGGTTTCCAGCTCGGCGAGTTCATCGTTGCGCTCGCGCAGAATGTCCACGGCCTTGCGCAGGATGCGTGAGCGTTGCATGGCCGTCATCGCCGCCCAAACCTTTTGCCCTTCGGTAGCGCTCGCTACGGCGCGCTCTACGTCCACCTGGTTGGCGCACTGCACTTTGGCCAGCACCTCCCCAGTGGCCGGATTGATGCTGTCAAAGGTCTCACCACTGCTGGCCGCCACATAACGACCTCCGATATAGAGTTGTTGTTCATTAAATCGGGGCATCTTCGAGTCCTTTTGTGTTGATTTATGTGGTATCCGGCTACTGAAAATTGTTCGCACTGGTAGTAGTCCGGTCAGAGACTAGCTTATTTTTATTGAACATCCAAGTAACAAAAAATTGACATTTAGGCATCAAGTAATAAGCTCAGCGCCGTGACTCTCACTGCCATACATCGCCGCAGCCGTTAAGCTGGCTGCAAGAACCTGCTCGCGAGTCTGCTGTGGTCTATGTCATTGATTCGCATCGTTTGAGACCCTTCGGTGCGTTCGTTTCCATTGCCTTGGAGCTCACCTCCACCATGACGACTGCCTCTCTCATCACAACAACACCTGAAAAAGTGCGCTTGAATCCCACCGTGTTTTACGGATCGACGGCGCTGATCCTGCTGTTGACCTTGGCGTTAATCGCCTTCCCCGATGCGGCCGGAGTTTGGCTGGGCAAAGCCCAAGTGTGGCTGTCACGCAGTTTTGGCTGGTATTACATGCTGGCGATTGGGGCTTATCTGTTATTTGTGCTGTACGTGGCCTGTTCGCGCTACGGCAACCTGCGCCTGGGGGCTGACCACGAGCGTCCAGAGTTCAGTTACGGGGCCTGGGCAGGAATGCTGTTCTCCTCGGGGATCGGTATTTCGTTGCTGTATTTCGCAGCATCAGAACCGATTGACCACCTCTACAACCCGCCCGAAGGCGAGCCAGGCACGACCTCTGCGGCGCGTCAGGCGCTGCAACTGACCTTTCTGCATTGGGGTTTACATGGCTGGGCGATCTACGCACTGGTCGGTCTTGCCGTGGGCTACTTTGCCTATCGCCACCAGCAACCGCTGGCCTTGCGCTCGGCGTTGTACCCGCTGTTCGGCGAGCGCCTGACCCGTGGCTGGGTCGGTAATGCCGTGGACTGCTTCGGCATTTTTGTCACCTTGCTGGGGCTGGTGACCAACCTTGGTATTGGCTCGCTGCAAGTGGCGTCTGGTTTTGAATACCTTTTTGGTATGTCCAACAGCCAGGGGGCGCTGCTTACGGTGATTCTGGTGATGAGTGCGGTAGCCACCCTGGCCGCCGTTTCCGGGGTGGAGAAGGGCATTCGCCGCTTGTCCAACCTCAACATCATTCTGTTTAGCAGTTTGCTGGTGTTCGTGTTGCTGGCCGGCGACACCTTGCATTTGCTCAACAGCCTGGTGCAAAACCTCGGTGACTACCTCAACGGTTTGGTACTGAAAACCTTTGACCTCTATGTGTACACCGGCCAGTCCGGCAAGAGTGAAGCGTGGATGGGCTTGTGGACCCTGTTCTACTGGGCGTGGTGGATTTCCTGGGCACCGTTTGTCGGCATGTTTATCGCGCGAATTTCCCGTGGTCGTACCGTGCGGGAATTGGTCTGCGGCGTATTACTGATCCCGCTGGGCTTCACCTTGGCCTGGCTGTCGATCTTCGGCAACAGCGCGCTGGAGCTGGTGATGAACCATAACGCCACCGATCTAGGCAAAGCTGCGCTGGAGCAGCCCGCCATGTCCATCTACCTGCTGCTGGAGCATTACCCCTGGTCCAAGGTGGTGATTGGCATGTCGATTTGCGTCGGCTTTGTGCTGTTCCTCACACCGGCGGACTCCGGCTCGGTGATGCTGGCCAACCTTTCACGCCAGGGGAGTGAACTGGACGAAGATGCCCCGTACTGGCTGCGGATCTTCTGGAGCATGGTCATCACTCTGGTGACCATTGGGTTGCTGTTCGCCGGTAATTTCACCGCCATGCAAACCGTGGTGGTGCTGGCGGGATTACCCTTCTCGGTGGTGCTGCTGCTGTACATGTTCGCCCTGCTCAAGGCGATGAAGTCGGATTTGGCCGCCAGTGAGCAGCCAACGGCGCTGCCAGCCCTGCCGACATAAGGCTGAACCTGTCTCGGGTGGCGCAGTGTGCGTCACCCTGACTCTTAGCCGGCTTTTTCCAGCTGCATGTCCAGGTAGTCATAGGCGATCTGCATCGCCTGGCGGGTGTCGAAGCTTTCACCAGACAAGGCCCCGCGCAGCCACAACCCGTCAATCAGTGCGGCAAGTCCACGTGCTGCGGCGCGTGCCTGTGCCTGCGGCAACACCCGGCTGAACTGCCCGCAGAGATTGGAATAGAGGCGGTGATCATTAACCCGTTGCAAGCGGCGCAGGGTGGGTTGATGCATGCTGGTGGCCCAGAACGCCAGCCAAGTCTTCATCGCCGGTCCGTTGACTTGGCTGTCATCGAAGTTGCCTTCAATCATGGCCCGCAAATGCGCGCGCGGTTGATCTGGCGGTAGGCCGGCGCGGCGTTCGCGCACGGCATTGCTTAGCGCCTGCATCAGGTGGCGCATGGTGGCGTCGAGTAACCCGTTCTTGTCGCGAAAGTAATGGCTGATGATGCCATTAGAGACTCCAGCAATCCGTGCGATGAAGGCAATGCTGGCATCGTTCATGCCGACTTGATCGACCGCTTCAAGGGTGGCAGCAATCAATTGTGATCGACGGATGGGTTGCATTCCGACCTTAGGCATCTGTTTCTCCGTCTATTGGGGGCCCAGTAATGCGCGCAGTCTAGGCCGGTTAAAATAATGTGGTCAATGTGCGCGTTAAAAACGCGCACCAAGGCAAGTAACCACCGAAAAGGTTGTGCTGGATGAGGTCACGCTTATCTGTGAGCTCGATGAGCTATTGTCAAATCTGGTGTATGGCGTCGGTCAGGCGGCACTCCTGTCTGACTCCTCCAGCACCTTTACTCCGTCCTTGAATTTCACGTTGTTCGCTACCAACGTCAGCAGCGCAAATCCCTTG